>CAUJEY010000063.1 GCA_963169325.1 Bacteroidota bacterium | reverse complement strand
TGGAACGTGCTGTTCCGCCCGCGACCGATTTTATCAAAAAAATCATCTCCTGTAATAATGGTGGTTGCGGCATTTTCACCTTTCAGGGTGAGTAGCGTATTCCAGGCGTGTACCTTTATTTTTTCCCGGTAAATACCGCTTTTGATAAAAATGGTGATCCGTTTGTCCGGAAAACATTTGGCCTCGTCAATGGCCTCCTGTATTCGGGTAAAATCGCCGCTTCCGTCCTGCGCAACCACTATTTCGGTGGCATACTGTGCCAGTGCCGGCGTGCCGGACAGGCAGAAAGCGAACAGGCAGCAGCCGGCAAACAACAGCCGGCGCGCGGGTTGTAAAAGAATTATTTTCATGTGTTACGACTTAAACACTAAAACACCCAAACACTAAAAAAATACGCTGTTGGCGCCCGGCAAAAGTAGTCCGAGCTGCCGGGAGCGGGTATTCCGGATTTATCATTTATGAGGCAATTTTTAACAAGTCCGTTCCAAGAATTTTCTTTCGGATGCGGGAGGCTTGACCGAATGTTAAATCCTGCTCTTCATTTGTTAAATCCGGAATATACTGTCTTGAGGGGAGGCCCCACCTTTGTCTCTCGGATTATTCACTAAACTATTCTAACGTATGTGCGCAATGCTACTTTCAAATTTCTCTTTCAAACCAAGGGTATATTACCTGGCGATGATGGCTGTTTTGCTGTCATGCACGGCAGCGATCGCTCAAAATACGATTTCCGGTACCGTGACCGGAGATGATGGGGCCGTTCTGCCGGGCGTAACCATTCAGGTAAAAGGCACGACTACTGGCGCCGTTACCCAGGGCGATGGGACTTACAGGGTTAATGTTCCTGCCGAATCGGCAGTTTTGGTATTTACCTATACCGGCTACCAACAGCAAGAAGTGGCCATTGCAGGGCGGAAAGTCATCGATGTTCAATTGCTCGCCGACGTATCCCTGTTGGATCAGGTAGTCATCATCGGTTACGGTACGGTTAAAAAACGGGACCTGACCGGCTCGATCTCCCAAATGAGTGCGAAAGACATCGCCGAAACGCCGGCCAACAACGTTCTGGAAACATTACAGGGCCGGATTGCCGGCCTGGACCTGGTGGAGTCGGACGGGCAAGCCGGTGCGGGGCTGAGTTTTACCCTGCGGGGCAACCGCTCGCTGAATGCCTCCAACGAGCCCTTGATTTTGGTAGACGGAATTCCGTACGGTTCGGCACTCGAAATTAACCCTTCCGATATTGAATCGGTGGAAGTGCTGAAAGATGCGTCGGCCACGGCTATTTACGGTACACGTGGCGCCAACGGTGTCATCCTGGTCACGACCAAGAAGGGAAAATCCGGCCGCGTGCAGGTTGCCCTGAACTCCTATTACGGCGCGCAGAGCAATTCGGGTTTAGCGAAAATCCAGACGGGTGCAGAATACGCCGCATTTAAAAGAGAAGCTTTCCGCACACAAGGCATCACCGACGATGCCGCTATTTTTAACCCGGAAGAACTTGCCGCGATCAATAACCGCCAGTTTGTAGACTGGATGGGGCTGGCCATTAAAGACGGCTCCGTGCAAAACCACGAAATCAACATCAGCGGCGGCAACGAAAAAACGACAGTCAGCCTGTCCGCCGGCGTTTACGACGAACAAGGTTTGTTCAAAAACGATGATTTACGGCGTTATAACGGTTCCCTGAGTGTAGGTTACCGCTTGCGCGAAAACGTGAAAGTGGGCGCTAAACTGTTTTACACCTTCCGTGAAAACAACCGCCGGCAGGCCCCCCTCAACCAGGCCAATAAAATCAACCCCTATGGTACGCCGTACGACGAAGACGGAAATATAATCCTGTATCCTGTGGCCGGGCAAAGTTTCAACATCAGCCCCCTGGCCGACGAGGTGCCGGGCGCTTATGTCAATAATCTGCGGGGCAACCGGTTGTTTAATGCTTCTTATCTCGAGTGGGGCATCCTGGATAACCTGCAATTCCGGAGCTCATTCGGCTTCGACATCCAGAGCGACCGGGCCGGTTACTATTTCGGCCGGTACACCATCAAACAAGCCGGTAACGTATCGCAGTCGGGCATCGAAACCTTCCGCAATACGGGGCTTACCTGGGAAAATACGCTCACGTACTCGAAGGAAATGGGCGCTAATAATTTCAACGTCCTGGTCGGCAACAGTTTGATCCAGAATTCAGGCGAAAGTTTCAGCGGATTTGGCAAAAACCAGGTTTCCGAAACGACCACCTACAACGATTTGGGCGCCAACGCCACCGAAATATCCATCGCCAGCGGCCTGGTGGAAAGCGCCCTGAGCTCCGTGTTCGGCCGCGTCAATTACAAATTACTGGACCGTTACCTCCTGACCGCCTCGTTGCGCGCCGACGGCTCTTCGGTTTTTGCCGACGGCCATAAATGGGGATATTTTCCCTCGGTGGCTTTGGGCTGGCGCTTGAGCGACGAAGGATTTATGAAAGGTGTCAACCTGTTCTCCAACCTGATGCTTCGCGCCAGCTGGGGTATTTCCGGCAACAGCGCCATCCGGCCGTACCAAACGTTGGGGGGACTGGGCCGGTCGACTTATTCTTTCAATGAAACGGCCGCTTTCGGCTATTTCCCCAAAAATGTGTCCAACCCGGACCTGACCTGGGAAAAAACGGCAACCACGAACCTGGGACTTGATTTTGGATTGTTGGAAAGCCGGATATACGGCAGTTTGAACGTGTATCAAAGTCAAACCAGCGATTTGCTGCTGGAACGCCTGCTGCCCGGCTCCTCCGGATTTCAAAGCGTTATTCAGAACGTTGGTAAAACACAGAACAAGGGTTTCGAACTCGAATTATCGTCGGTCAACATCACCCCGCGCTCCGCTACCGGGCTCAAATGGACCTCAGACCTTACCTTCTCGCTGAACCGGGAAGAAATCGTGCAACTCACCGGCGGCGCCGACCGCGACCTGGGCAACGGCTGGATCGTCGGTCAACCCACGCAGGTGTTTTATGACTATCAAAAGATCGGCATCTGGCAAACGAACGAAGCCGATCAGGCCGCCACGTATGGCCAAATGCCGGGCGATATCAAAGTGCTGGACGTCAACAATGACGGCAAAATTACGGCCGACGACGACCGCGTAGTGGTGGGTACCCTGCGCCCCGATTTTAGTTTCGGCCTGAACAACACGGTTTCTTTCCTGAATTTTGACCTCTCCGCGTTTCTTTATGGCCGTATCGGCCAAACCATTCGCAGCGAAGCCAGCGGCAATTACAAAATTGACGGACGGGAAAACGGCCCCTTGGTGGACTACTGGACGCCGGAAAATCCGACAAACGACCACCCGCGTCCCGACAAGAATAAGAACCAGAACAGCACATACATGAGCACGCTCTATTATGTGGACGGCGCGTTTGTCAAGATCAAAAATATCACGCTGGGCTACACGGTTCCGGCTGCACTGAGCGGCAAATTCGGGATCGGCAACATCCGGGTATACGGCACCTTGCGCAACTACTTCACCTTTAGCGGAATGAATCCGTATGATCCCGAACGCGGCGGCAGCGTATCCTTCCCGATGACCCGCCAAATGATTTTCGGGCTTAATGTCAACTTCTGATCCGCTCCGCTCCTTTTATTTTAAAACATTTCAATCATGAAGAAAATATCTGTATTTCTATTCATATTTCTCGCACTCGGCCTGAATTCCTGTAAGGATTATTTGGAAGAGGTGAATCCCAGCGGATTAACGGCCGACTCTTTTTATGCCACCGAAACGGGTATGGAAGCCCTGGTGAACAGTTGTTATATGCCCATGCGCTATTGGTGGGGCAAAGAGGGCGCCGGCTCGCTCACCGAACTGGCGACCGACCTCTTCCTGAAAGGCGGCGACTGTCACCACCCCGAAGTGGCTGACCAAAATGCCAGTTTCAATAGCCAGAATCCGCTGTTGGATGTGTACTGGAGCCGTTTTTATGCAGCGGTGAATTACTGTAACACGGCTATTGTTCGCCTGCCCGAATCTCCCCTGTCGGCAGACCTCCAAAAGCGCCGGCTCGGCGAGGTGCATTTCCTGCGTGCTTTGTACTACTGGCTCATCGTGGAAACCTGGGGCGGCGTTCACCTGACCACCGAACCGACGGTGGGCGTGGTCACTACTGCCTTCCGGGCTCCGGTAGCCGATTTTTATGCTTTGATTCTCAGTGATTTGGATATTGCTATCGCTAACCTGGACGGCCAGGTCAATCACGACGGTGGCCGGGTAACCAAACCCGCTGCCGAAGCCTTTAAAGCCAGGATGTTGCTGACGAACGGCCAATATGCCGAGGCGGCCACGCTGGCGAAAAAAGTGATTACTGACTATAATTTCAAATTGTACACCGACTATAAAGCCTTGTGGGATATTAATAACAGCGAAGGCGCTACCAATTCGGAAGTCGTTTTTTATGTGAACTATTCGGCCAATAACCAAATCAATACAGCCGATGAAAACTTTGACGGGAACACGTATGCGAATGCCTTTCGCAAAGAAGGCGGCAATCAGTTGCACCTCATGTTCACGCCGAGGTATGACTTTCACGCCGGCATGAAACTGGACATTATCAACAGTATCGGGTTTCAACGCTATTGCACCACCCGCCGCTATCTTGAACTGTTCAACAGCGACATCGACCAACGGTATGAAGGGACTTTCAAGGAGGTTTGGTTTGCCAATGGCGGGAACATCGGCACGTATGTGGATATGGTGCAAGGCGATACCGCCGTGTTTTGGCACCACAAACCCTTGTCGCCGGAGTTCAAGGCGCGGGTTGCCACAAAATATGAAGCGAAGGATATTAACGACCTGTTCAATGCCGACGGTTCGTACAAAGACAACCGCAACTTCATCGAAATGCACAAACACAACAGCACGACTGACCGCGCCGCCATTTTTGAATTTCGCAGCAAACGCGATGCTTTTGTGATCCGGATTGCAGAAATGTATCTCATTGTGGCAGAAGCCAGTATGTTATCCAATAACACGGGGCAAGCCGTAGAATACATGAACTTATTGCGTACGGCACGGGCCAAACCCGGGCATGAAGCCGACATGCAAATCACTGCCGCTGATCTGGATATCGACTTTATTCTGGAAGAACGCGCCCGCGAACTGGGCGGCGAACTGCACCGTTGGTTCGACCTCAAACGCACCAACAAACTGCTCGAATACGTGCGCCAGTATAACACCGATGCGAAGAACAACATTCAGGATTACCACGTACTGCGTCCCATCCCGCAAACACAACTTGACGTCATCACCAATCCCGGCGATTTTCAACAAAATCCGGGTTGGCAATAAGATTCATACAGTAAGTGATTGGTGAAAAAAGGAGTCATCTCTATTGAGGGGTGGCTCTTTTCATTTAATTGCCAAGCGGGTCCCAATCGCCCAACAACGCGCTCAAGGTATACTTCTCTGCCTCCTCCTTTGTCAGCAGGTGCGACCATTTGACCCGGTTACCCGGCAGAGCGCCCGGTCCCCAATTTTGGTATTCAGCAAAATACGCCGTTTGTTCATTTTCAACTTTATCCCAGTTGTGCCAGCCTTCCGGCCGGATCACACTACCCAATTCGCAGCCGATAAACACCGTTTTGGCATAAGGCCGCCAGGGACGGCCTAAATAGACGGAATGGTCCGGCGTATTGCCGGAAACTGTGCAATACAGAAATACAAACCCGACTTTGTTTTGCTCCTCCGTGGATGCCGCGGTCACATATCCCGGCGCTTTGCAAAATATCTGGCAACTGTCGAAAACCGCCGTCGACCAGCCGAAAATAAAATCCACGGTGCCCTCGATGTAACAATGCTTGTAATACTGCCGGCTGTTTTTGCCGTGTGGGTACAGGGTATCCTGGTTGCCCAGAAAACGGCAGTTTTCGAACTTCACCCGGTCGCCGTCCACACGCACGGCCACGGCCTGACCGACGGGGCCGGCGCTGTTTTCGAAGGTAATATTCCGGGCTTCAAACCCGTCGCCGAAAATAAAAAAGGAGGACGACGACGAGGTGCCTATTTCTTCGCCAAAACGGTTTTGGCGGCTGGCAAAATCATCGAAGGTCAGTATAGTTTTCTCCACGTTTTCACCCACAAAAGTCACCTCCGTCGCCGTGGGCGGCAGGACTAATTTTTCTTTATAAATGCCGTTTTTGATAAAAATCCGGGTTCTTTTTTTTCGAAGCGGCGGCACGGCGTCGATAGCATCCTGTACACTATGAAAATCGCCGCTACCGTCGGTTGCAACGATAAAATCATAAGTCTGGAGCGTGTCAATTTTGGTGGTTTGGGCCAGGGCCGGTGCGGCGCTTAGTAATCCTAAAAGGCAAAGAATTTTCATAGTAGATGTTAAAAAAAATTAAACACATAGGCACATAGAATACATAGAATTTAAAATATAAAATCTATGTGTTCTATGTGCCTATGTGTTTGTTAAATAAATGTGTTATATTTATTTAAACACTTTTCGCAAAAATGCGGTGCTATATTCCAGCGTAAGTTCGAACCAAGGATGCACCGTCCAAAAGGAGTGCGTCGAATCGGGGATGGTATACACTTTATTGTAGGTGCCGGCCTGATTCAATATCCGGAGCAAGTCATCGCGCCCGGCATGGAATCGTGGAATAATACAATTCACAAACAGAAAGGGCGGCGTTTGTGCGTTGGCATGTTCGAGCGGGGAGGCTTCCACCCAGTTTTTCCAGTTTTCTTCCCGCGATCCGCCCAGCCATTCGCCGGCCATAACACCTTCTGCTGCCGCTTCGGGGTGTGCAAAAGACACGATACCGTCGATATTCAGCACCGCTTGAACGCTGCTCGAATGCTCTGGATATCCTTCGGCGCCTTCAAACTGCGCCATACCGTTTGTGGTACCCAAAAAAGACGCCATTTGCGCCCCGGAGGAGCACCCGTAAGCGGCAATTTGAGTCGTATCCAGGCCGTATTCGGATGCATGGGCGCGCAACCAGCGAATGGCCGCTTTCAGGTCGTGTATTCCGGCCGGATATTGGGCCTCGGGGCTGAGCCGGTATTCGACGGCGACGGCCACGTACCCTTTTCCGGCCAGTTGCTGCGCCATCGGTACTTCCATTTCTTTGCTGCCCGATCTCCAGCCGCCGCCGTGAATCAACATTACGCCGGAGTAACCGTTTTTCCGTTTTTGAGCCGGATAAAAAATATCCAGGTGGAGTTCGCGGGCGCCGATGCGGGCATAGACAACATGCTGATGAGCACGAACGCCTTTGGGCAACTCCGGGTGTATCGGCCGGACCATCGGAAAGTCTTTCCGGATGTTTTCGTAGGCGCTTCGGAGGGTGTAAGAGGTATCTCTGCGAAAAGTGTACGGTTTCCCAATCCGAAACCAGTCAAAATCCGCGTATCCGCCGCGCCGGGCCGGGTTGATACTACTGCAAAACAAGCCCACTTTGGCGCCGATCCAGGTGTCGGGCTGCGCCAAAAAAGGTTCGCCAATGGGTATAAAGTGTACGCTATCAATACTGTAACTAAACCGGCAATGCGCTTCCGGCGCATTTACCTGGACGCGCAGATATACCGTATTTCCCGGCAAACGTCGCTCGGCAATGATCTGTTCGGCATTGCCCGCCGGCGCTTTTTTGCAAACGACCTGACTGATTTTATAACCCTGTTCATCTCTGGAAATCGTCAGGGCGGCGTAGTCGTTGCCCATAACCAGCAAGCCTGCGCGTTTATTTTTCCATGTCGTGGAATCGACGTTCCATTTTACTTTGGTGGTGGCGATGAAATCGGGCGCCGGAAATTTCTGCAACAGCAGGTTAGGCATGAGCCAGATATTCGGCGTGTTTGCCGGCAAAGCAATGGGAAAAAGTCGCAGGAAGCCCGTCCCGTGCATCAACGCGCTCCAGGTGACTTGCGGATTGGCATGCCACTGCCATTGAAGCCCGAGTGTATCGCTGTCAAATTCGTCGCTTTCCGCCGGCGTATGTATAGGCTGGGGGTTGCCGGTATCCGGTTTTTTGTGTGTCAATACCGGCTCGCCGATGCCGTCGCCATCCTGATCCACGCCGATAACCGGCCAATCGGCCTGCCAATGCATGGGTTGCAGGTGGGTGATACGTCCGTAGGCTTCCCGGTCCTGAAAATGAATAAACCAGGATTCGCCGCCCGGGGTATCGATCCAGGCGCCCTGGTGCGGGCCGTTGATGGGGGAGCGGCCCTGCTCCAGAACGATTTTTTCCTCGTATGGGCCGTAAATATGCTTCGAACGCAGGGCTAATTGCCAGCCTGTAGCCACGCCGCCGGCTGGAGCGAAGATGTAGTAATACCCGTTGCGTTTGTAAAATTTAGGGCCTTCAATAGTGGGATGGGCATCGTGACCGTCAAAAACGTGTTTGCCTTCGTCCAATACTTTTGTGCCGTCGGGGCTGAGCCGGTTTACGGTGAGCAGGCTGTTTACCCCGGCTCGGCTGCCCGCCCAACCGTGTACCAGCCAGGCCTTGCCGTCGTCGTCCCATAGTGGACTGGGGTCGATAAGCCCTTTGCCTTCGAGTACCAGCAGTGGCTGCGACCATTCACCGGCCGGGCCTTTTGTACTAACCATATACACCCCAAAATCGGGATCGCCCCAATAGATGTAGTACGTACCCTCGCGGTAGCGCAGGCAGGGCGCCCAAACGCCATCGCCATGCCGGGGCACGGCATAGTGTTCGGCGGGGTATTGTTTTTTCAACGCATGACCGATGATGCTCCAATTAACCAAATCCTTAGAATGCAGGATGGGGAGGCCGGGCGTACAGTTGAAACTGGAGGCCGTCAGGTAATAATCCTCGCCCACCCGGATCACGTCAGGATCGGAATAATCGGCGTACAGGATCGGGTTTTTGTAAGAGCCGTCGCCCTGATCGGCCACCCATACCGCTGAAACATACTGTTTTTGAATGGCAGGGTTGCCCGTTTGTGCCGGCAATGCCGTTTGGGCAAAGCAAGCAAAACTCAAAAGTATTGATTTCGAATACCTCATAATTTTACCTGTTCCATTCTCGGTGTAAATAAATGCATGATTCCCCAAGCCAGCAGGTACGCGCAACCGCATATAACAAACAACAGGTTGTATCCGGCGCTGATATTGCCGGCGGCTTTGTAAAAATCGAGCAAGCGCCCGACGACCATCGGGAATAGAATACCGCCTACGGCTCCCGCCATGCCACCGATACCGACGATTGAACTGACGGCTTTTTTAGGAAACATATCCGAGGCCGTGGTGAAAATATTGGCGCTCCAGGCCTGGTGGGCTGCCGCGGCCAGACTGATCAAGCCGACTGCCGCCCATACGTTGGTGGCAAATTGGGCTAAAACAATCGGCACTACGCATAGTGCAAAAATCAGCATGGCCGTCTTGCGGGCGCGGAAAACGGGCCAGCCCAAGCGGATAAAATAGCCCGATAAATACCCGCCCCCGATACTGCCGATGGTGGTGGCCGTGTATACAATGACTAATTCAAGGCTGGGCTTTTTCAGGTCGATGTTAAAGGTTGAAGAAAAATAGGAAGGCAACCAGAACAGGAAAAACCACCAGATGGGGTCGGTGAGTAATTTACCGAAAAAGAACGCCCAGGTTTGACGAATGCGAAATAATTGCGTCCAGCTAACCGGCTTTTCATCGGCATCGCCGGGCTCGGCAGGATCGCTGTGGATGTATTCGAATTCCGGTTGGCTTAGCCGTTTTTGTTTGCTGGGTATTTCATAAAATATCCACCAGAAAATCAGCCAGATAAATCCGATTGCGCCGGTTATGATAAAGGCTTCCTCCCAGCCCCATACCCCCAAAATCCAGGGCACCATAATGGGCGCCGCCACGGCGCCGATATTTGCCCCTGAATTAAAAATACCGGTTGCCAGGGCCCGTTCTTTTTTGGGAAACCATTCTGCGACGGCCTTGATTGCTGCCGGAAAATTGCCTGCCTCGCCAAGGCCCAGCGCCGCGCGGGCAACGCCGAATCCAAAAGTGCTGCGTGCAAAAGCGTGGCCGATGGCTGCCACACTCCAGGCGATGATAGAAATGATGTACCCTTTTTTGGTTCCGATCCGGTCGATCACCCGTCCAAAAAATAAGAGGCCGAGGGCATAAGCCGCCGAGAATGACATCACGACATAGCCGTAATCCGTTTCCGACCAGGAAAACGCCTTTTCCAGGGTTGGTTTGAGCAGGCCAATAACCTGGCGGTCGAGGTAGTTGATGGTTGTGGCAAAAAAAAGCAGTGCTACTACCGTCCAGCGGTATTTTCCAATTGTCTGTTGCATACGGTTGAATATGTTTAAACCGGATTTACGAAGATGCTGGAAGTTGTAAACCTTCCAATAATCCCGATATCCGCCGGGCAAGCGCCGGGTAATTCCCCGAAAAATCGCCTTTGAATAATTGTGAACCAATACCGACGGCCTGCACGCCCGCACCGAGCCATTCGCGGATACTTTCGGGTGTCGGCTCCACGCCGCCGGTGACCATCAACGGCACGTCGGGCATGGGGCCGCGCAGGGCACGGATGTAGTCGGGGCCGACCAAATTGCCGGGGAATATTTTGACGGCCATTGCGCCTGATTGCCAGGCCGACCAAATTTCATTGAGTGTCATGGCGCCGGGAATCCAGGGCTTTCCTGCTGCCCGGCAAACGGCGCCCACCGCAGCAGTTGTCACCGGCTGCACCACAAAATCAGCGCCGGCGCCCAGAAATTGCTCCGCATCCGCCGCCGTATAAATGGTGCCGATACCCAACGACATGCCGGGGCAATGTGCCCGCACGTGTTGTTCCAGTACCCCGAACACGTCGAATGCTGCCGCGCCCCGGTTCGTGAATTCAAAAAACCGGAGCCCGCCCGCATAACAAGCGTCTACAATCTGCCGGGCATACTCCGCATCCGGATGAAAAAAGACCGGGACGATGGGCGATGATTTTAGTTGGTCAAGCAATCTTTTCTAGTTATGAGTTATGAGTTATGAGTTATGAGTGGGTGTTATGAGTCATCTCGATTGGCATAACTCATAACTTATAACTCATATCTCCAAAATAACTTACCTTAAGAGTCGTCCCGAGACATCCCCCTGCACCACCTGTTCCACTTCGGCAGCCGTAACGAGGTTAAAATCCCCTTCTATCGTGTGTTTCAAGGCGGAGGCTGCCGTGGCAAAAGCCAGTGCGCGGGCCGTATCCTGGTAATTCAGCATGCCGTAAATAAAACCTGCCATAAAAGCGTCGCCGCCGCCGATCCGGTCGACGATAGGATTCAGGTCGAACGTGGGCGATTCGTGGTATTCGCCTCCGTCGAAACACAGGCCGGTAAGCCGGTTGTGGTTGGCACTAATCGTATCGCGGCGGGTGGCTATAATCTGTTTCAGGTTGGGAAACCGCTGTTTCATTTGCCGGGCCATATCCGGAAAATCAGTGGATGAAATGCCAAAAATATCGGCGGCATCTCCTTCGGTACAAACCACCACATCACAGCCTTCCACCAGTGCGGGCATCACTTCCGGGGCAGATTTGCCATATTGCCACAGTACTCGCCGGTAATTCACGTCGGCGCTGACCGGAAGACCCAGCTTGCGGGCGGTGCTAATCGCATCGGCACAAGCCAGCGTTGCTGTTGCGGAGACGGCAGGCGTAATGCCCGTCCAGTGAAACCAGCGCGCACGTTCCAGTATCTTTTCCCAATCAAAAGCGGCAGGGTTCAATTTTGCAAATGCCGAATCATAGCGGTCATACACGATTCGGCTTGGCCGGATTCCCGCCCCTACTTCCATAAAATACAAGCCTAAGCGTCCGCCACCGAACAAAAAGTGGGTCGTGTCGATACCCGATTTTTGAAAAAACGCTGCCGCAGCCCGGCCGAGGTCATTGTCCGGAAAAACGGTCACATGGCCCGCTGGGACGCCCATTTGCGCCAGTGCCGCCGCGGTGTTTGCCTCGCCGCCGCCGTACGTGATGCCAAGGTTAGCAGCCTGGGCAAAACGTTGCTGACCGGGAGCCGTGAGGCGCATCATGATTTCGCCGAATGTGATGACCATGTTTTATGTTTTTTTCACCACGGAGGCACGGAGACACGGAGTTAAGAGGGGGACTTTCTCAAAAAAACCTCTTATCTCTGTGCCTCCGTGTCTCCGTGGAGAATTAATTTATTTGTCAAATCCGAAATACGCTTCCGCATTCCGGTAGCTTATGTCTCGTACAATTTCGCCGATCCATTCCAAATCATCCGGTAATTCACCTTGCTCCACTTCTTTCCCCAATAAATTACAAAGGGTACGGCGAAAATATTCGTGCCGGGGATACGACAAAAAAGACCGCGAGTCGGTGAGCATGCCCACAAAACGGCTGAGCAATCCCATGTTGGACAACGCGTTGAGTTGTTTTTCCATCCCGTCTTTTTGGTCCAAAAACCACCAGGCAGAACCGAACTGCACTTTTCCAGCTACGGAGCCGTCGTTAAAATTCCCGATCATG
>CAUJEY010000062.1 GCA_963169325.1 Bacteroidota bacterium | reverse complement strand
GATGACTTTTTGGGTCGTCAGTTCGCTCACTTTGAAGGCCGCGTCCGCATACGCCCTGGCGTTTTCGCGCAGGCGCCCGGCAAGTTGGGAAAACCGCGCCGTGGTGGTGACTTTTACCCTACCCTCCCGGATAGCGGTAAGCAGCGCGTCGCGATGCCGGTCCAGGTCTTTAAGCCACGTTGTCAGTTGATCGGCTCCTGCCGAAGTCTCTGTTTCGCCGTTCATTATCAGGGAGTTATCAGCCATTTTTTTCGGAATATTTTCGGTAAATTTTCGGAAAGGTTCCGGTAGATTTTCGGTAAAATCTCGGCATGGTTTCGGTAAAAAACCGATATATCGAATCGGTGTAAATTGTTTGCCGGATTTATTCCGGGTATTTGCCGCTTTTCGTTCGAAGTTTTGAAAACATACTCCCGAAAGCGGCTCCCCTACGATCTTTCATTTTACAGAAACAAATTTGCGGTATTCGTTGCATATTTGGCGACTAAATAAGTAACTTTGTTGCAACATTATATAGGCTCAAAAACTTGCAGATTACAACACTCAATCATTGCTATGGGACAACAACATGGGCGTTTTGCCGACCGGACGTTCGAGGGGACGGAAGTCCGGTTTCTGGAAATACGCGGAACCGGGACCACCGGAAAGTGGCTATTTGAAATCCGGGCGCTGGAGCGAGCCGGCGCGCACACGAAACGAACGCGCTTCGTGGTGGAATTTCTGCCCAAAGCCTACCGGCTCAGCCGGCTGGGCATGATAGGGCAGGGGAGCGAAATCGGGATTGCCGAAATGATCGGGCTGTTGGAGGTGCCGGAGGATATCAAGACCGCTTTCGAGGGACACATCCGCCAAGAGTGCGAGCGCCGGCGTGTGACGCTGCGCCGCACCCGACAAGGCCCCGGCTACCTGCTGCGTCAATTGGCGACGCTGCTGATTAACGCCGAAATCCGACCCGCTGCGAAAGCCGAACAGGAGGTACTGGACATTATCCGGCGTCACCTGGAAAACCCGGTTTTCATCCACCGGGTGAAGGGCGCCACGGACCAGTACCATTTTGGGGATGAGCATATCGGCCGGTTTTTTATGAAGGAGACGCCGGCCACCCCCGACCCCAGAATGGGAGTACAATACCTAAAACCAAAAATTTGCTCTTTACGGAATGTACTCCCCTTCAGGGGTCGGGGGGCGAACACACGAAAACTTTAACAGCATGGATATTACACCAGGTCGGAACCCACAAGATTGGGCCGCGTTCAACAGCCGCTTCCGGCTGCTGCTTTCTCCCCTTATTTCCTCGCTTTGCTTCCTCGTGGTGGTGCTCGGAAGCGTCTACGGCATGAAAAAGATGCTGGAACCGCAGTTTCCCGGCATCGGGCTGTGGGTGGCCGTGGTCATCGCGTTCGTGGTGCAACGGCTCAACGGCGTGTCGGTGCATTTCAGCACCCGGATGATCGCCGCGGCTTTTCTGCCCAAGGCGGAAAAACGAAGCCTCGAAAACCAGCGCGTGGCCGGGGTGGACATCACGATCGGCATCCTGTGCCTCTGCCTGACAGCCGGCATCTGCACCGTGGATTTTATTGTCAACCGCGAAGGTAACCACGAGGCCGTGGAACGTATGACGGCCAAACCGGAAGAAAAGGTCGTGGATACCGCCCCGCACGACAAGGTGCTGGGCCTGGCCGAAAAAGCCCGCAACGCCGAAAAAGCCGCCGAAGACCGCGAACGCGCCGCCTGGAGCACGAAAGTAGATGCCGAGATCAACAAGGAAAAACGGCGGCTGGAATCGCGCAAGAAGCGCCTCGGCGGGGTAGGGGCGAACTGGGCGCAGGTGGAAACCCGGCAAATCACCGCGCAAGTGGCCGGCCTGGAGAAAAAACGCCGCGAACGTAAGGCGGAATTCCTGCCCCAAACCAGCAACCTGGCCGAAAAGGAAAAAGCCCTGGCCGACATCGCCGCCCAACAAAGCAGCCTGTTGCTCGGGCAACAAACCCAAGTGGATCAGGCCAACACCCGCGCCCTGGGCGTCTACGAAGCGCGCAAGGAGTCGCGCAAAAGCGGCATGTTCCTGATCTACTTGGCCGGCATGTTTCTGTGGCATATCTGCCACGGGATGCGGCAGTACCGCGCGCTCAAGTTCGACGAGAAGCACCCCGACGGCGAAAGTCCGCTGATCGAGATTTTCAAAACCATTGGCAACGGGCTGAACAACGCCTTGTGGACCGTTCGGGCGAAAATTTACGACTGGCTGCCGGAGGATGAAATTCGCGATGCGGCCAAAAAGGACCTGCTCGCTAAGGTGCAAACCGATCTCTGCCAGGAAGTATTCCAGTTCGTGACCAACAACCAGGGCGTGAACGAAATGGCGATCTACCTCGCCCTGAAACACCGCGACCTGAACGAGGTACGCCAATCGCTGCGAGTGCTCAAAACCGCCCGGCTATTGTTCGAGAACAGCGGCCTTTGGACAGCCGATAAAAACCAGGCGCAGTTTTTTTTTGACCTGACGGGTAGAGAGAATGGCGGAGCGGATAAACGCCTTGAACATCAACCCCCGGGCGCCAAATTCATCATCGACGAAACCTTCATCCGTGCCTTGATAGATGACCTGCTGGCTGCCCGGAATTTTATCCGGGATAAAGCCCAGATCGATCTGTTGATCCGGGAATTAGAAACAACCATTCAATTTGTTTGATATGACACTCGCCGAATTGGACGAACACATCAAAACCTTCAAACGCCGGGTCAATGACCCGCAACTGAGCGAGGCCCAGCGCGCCGCGTTTCAAGCCGCTCTGGAAGGGGCAGAAAAGCAACGGCAGGAACTGTTGGTCGCTCAAGCGCCCGCCGTGGGAGCGAACGATTCTTAAACCGCCAGTAGATAATACCCAAGCGGGCTCATTGCCGGTAACACCGCCGGTTGTCATCGAGCCGGATCCGGCCGTTATGCCACCGGAACTGCCGGCGCCCACCGGTGGCCCTGAAAAAAAAACGATGGTTCGCTCGTTTGTCCCAGTTGTGGGTACTGTTTCGACGGCAAGCCCTGATTCCGCTTCGATTGTGGTGGAGTGCGATTTGGAAGGTTTATCGAGGTCGGTGATCGTTTTCCGCTGGGGCAAAACGGAGGAGCGGTTGTCTCCGGGCGTGGCGATGGGGCGGTTTAAGACGCGGGTGGCGGATGTGGCGCGGTTGAAGAATCGGAAGATGGAGGAGAGTAGGTGTTTTCGAAGGGCGGTGGGGTATTATGTGGGGTTGTGTCGGTTTTATGGAAGGGAGTTAATTGCCCTAGATTTTGGGTTTCGGGGGCGGAGGGCAAACGTCCTGCAAATTATCCAAGAGGCTTACCAGAAGTCAAATGCGTGAAATATATCCCCGACGACGATGAAATATCAGTTGTGTACTGCATTACCTGCTTGTCAGGCGGGTGTGCCAAAATGAATGCAGCGAGGATTGTTAGGGCGGCTTTGCGGGAGCATGGCCGCTTTTTTTGCGAAAAACGGGGCCAAACAGATGTTTTCTAACAGGGTATTGACACGGGTTTGTTTTCTACTTACCTTTATCCGCGACGAACTGAGTAAATCCTGCATGATCCGCCCTTCCAATGACCAACTTTTTACACCCCTCCTCCAGTGATATGCTGAGGGAGGGGTGAAGCGCTTATAGAGGATTTTGACGCACTTGAGGTGCCGGAGTCTACGGGGTTTTAGGAAATATAGGCACCTGAGGTGCGATAAACATGTGTTGGGCGAAATAATTAAAATAGCATTCTAAATTTTGGATTGTATACTATCTTTTTGTCCGACAAATGACCGCGAAGATCATCCATTAACTTATAAACAGACCAAATATGTGCATTTTTAGTGCGAAAAAAGATTGAATATTAGCTATTTAACTCAAGTTGTGACCTACTAGAAATTCGCTTCAAATAAAAAGACCTCCGTTAATTTGGGTTACCACACACCAAACACGGAGGTCAGTATGAATTTCCTCACGGTTGCAATTACGTGCTGTTGGATGACATATTCAAAGCCGTCAACCCAAAGAAGACCCTCAAAGGAGGGTCAATGATGCATTGATATTAACGACTTTGCTGGTTGCCTATCGGTATTTTAGTGGCAATTTAGAGAAAGCACGCTTATACATGCTTACTCATCATTGCCCTGAAATGCTCAGCAAAAGCCAATTCAATCGCCGTATGCACCGTAATCAAGCACTGCTGGAACAGGTGTTTAATCTGTTTGCCTCGGTATTTATAGATGCTAACCCTGCAAAGAACTTTTTAATCGACTCTTTTCCAGTGTCGGTTTGTCATAATATTCGGATTTCGAGGTGTAAACTACTTGATAGTGAGATTTTTAGGAGAAAATGTGTGTCAAAAAGAACATATTTCTATGGTTTCAAAGTAGCGGTATTGACAACCGAAAATGGTTTGCCCGTTGAAATTGCTTTTTTACCTGGCTCCCTATTTCGATTCTAAATTTCTCAATCGCATGCATTTTAATCTACCCCAAGGTGCTTCCATTTTTAGTGACAGTGCCTTTCAGGATTATCAAGTCGAGGACTGGAGCCTTGAGTTAGATCACTGTGCATGGGAGGTTTGCCGAGAAAAGAACACCAAACGTGGAGACATTTATCAGATCATGCTTTGGAAAAAAACAATGAGACGGCAAGTGGAATCCTATTTTAGTGCTATAACCGACCTGTTCCCCCATTCAATCCATGCCGTTACGATTAATGGATTGGTGATTAAGTGCTTTGTCTTCGTTTTCGTCTACGGCTTGGATAAGTGGTTGGTATAGGTCACAACTTGAGTTAGTTAGATTACCTCTCCCAAAAAAATTTAATAAACTAAATTTCTATCAATGCCTACACCAGAAGATATACGCCGACAACAACAACAAGAAGATGCTCGTCGTCGAGCACAAGAGGAGGATGCACGTCGCCGGGCCCAACAGGATGCTGCTCGTCGAGCACAAGAGGAGGATGCACGCCGACGGGCCCAACAACAGGAGGATACCAGCCATACGCGTTTCATAAATTACGCTTTAGATCGACCTCCTGCCGAAGAAAGAGACGATAAAGGCAATATAGATTGGGCGAATCGACAAAGGCAACAAAAAGAGGATGCACAGCAGCAAGCACAACGAGAAGCAGCGCAGCGTCTGGCTATACAACAACAAATTCAGGAAACTGAACGCCGACAAAGAATGATACAGGATGAAGAGCGGACGCTCCGAAACAAACAGAATAGTAAGCGTCTGGAAGACCAGCGAATACAGCGCAAGCAGGATGAAGAACGGACGCTCCGAAACAAACAGGATAGTAGGCGTCTGGAAGAGAGAAATATTCGGGATGAAGAGAACGACTTGCGCAGGGACGACGCTGCAAAACAGGCTGCAAAAGACCGGTTGATCAGGGACGACGTTGCAAAACAGGCGGCAAAAGACCGGTTGATCAGGGACGACGATGCAAAACAGGTGGCAAAAGACCGGTTGATCAGGGACGACGCTGCGAAACAGGCGGCAAAAGACCGGTTGATCAGGGACGACACTGCGAAACAGGTTACAAAAGACCAATTGCGCAGGAGCGATGCTGCAAAACTGGCGGCGCGAATGCGTATTCTATTGACCAATATGAACCAGGAGATGGAAAGTGCTGCCAATGATAATGTTGAGGCCACTACCTCTACAACTGGAAAAGGTGCCGATGTTATTCCCATCGGTCGTGCCCGCAGGCCAAACAAACAGGCCCAAGAACAACCTATATTGGTTGTTGAAGAGCAGCCTCTGGCGAAAACGGGAACAGATGATGCTTCGCTACCTATTGCCGGAAATCAGCCACTTGGCAAAGGGAATAGTGGACTACAAAGCGAGCCGATTTTTGCGATGGCTGGTAACAGATCTAAAGGCAAGCCTGGGTTGACAATCGTTCCTTCCCCAACAAAAGGAACAACCTCACCACCAAAAGGATCAGGCGTAAAACCATCGGCTAAACCACCTATTGAAAAAGAACGAAATCGGAAAGTAGAAACGCCTAAGAAGAAAAAAGACAGTGTCGAAAATAAAAAGCCTATAAAACAATCCTTAGAAGAACTAAAAAGCGGTATATTTATAAGTTTGACGCTAGAGCAAATGAACCAATTTTACAAAGAGGGTAGGCATCTATTAGAAGTTAAAACAAAAAATGGATCGTTTTGGGTAGTTAGTACTCGAAAAGGTGATATGGTAGAACAAAAAGGGTTTCATACCGAAGAAGCTGCCCTCCGAAAACTGATAAAGGAAAAGAAATTAAAGAAAGGTGATCGGCTTTTGCTACAAGGCTATATAGGCCCATGCGCTACAAAAAAAGCATTCGGATGTCATTATTTACTAGATCATATTTCAAAGAGGTTCGGTGTTGATATTTTATATTCAACAGGAGCGTTAACTGCTGATGCTGGCATCGATTACAAGGGAGATAGGGTTTATGAGGCTGGTAGAGGCCACATAAACCAAAAAGAAACCAAGGCCGCCGAGAAGGCTGCTGAGAAGGCCCGCAAAAGCGGGCAGAAATATGACAAAGAAACAAGTATATATTTAGATGCCCGTGATTATGATTCGAAAAAGTTTGAAGAGATGGTGAATGAATGGCTAAAAGAATCTGCGCCATAGTGAGGTTTATTACACCAGTGTACCCCCACCGAAATAGGGGCCTTCGCGTAAATGATTAGATTACATTCCAAAAAAAAAGATTAAAAAAAGTTGAATCATGAATGATTATCAAAAAGATATCTTGGCTTTGGATAAAGCCATAAAGGCAAATTCTAATGACTCTGCAGCTTACTATAACAGAGGATTGGCAAAGCACAATATAGACAATTACAAAGAGGCCATATTGGATTTCTCCCAGGCTATAAAGTTGAACCCTGACGACCCTGGTTTTTACTATGGTCGAGGAAATTCAAAGAGATTACTAGAAGATTATGATGGCGCCATAATAGATTATACTCAGGCCATAGAGATAAATCCTGATTTTACAGAAGCGTACAATATGCGAGGAAAAACGAAAAACTTATTGCATGATTATGATGGAGCAATCATAGACTATACACAAGCAATTAAGATATCTCCTGATTTCGCTTATGCATACAATAATAGAGGAGAAGCAAAATACAATTTAAAAGATTACAAATCTGCTATTTTAGATTACGAAAGAACCATTGAATTAAAACAAGATTTTGATATAGCATACAATAACCGAGGAAAAGCAAATAATGCTTTACAAAATTATCAAGAAGCGATACAAGACTATTCTAAGGCAATTGAAATCTATCCAGATGAAAAAGAATATTACACTAATCGCAAAGAATCCGAATTTGCATTAGATAAACAACTGGAAGAAGACAAACTACGCGAGGAAATCCGCAAGAACGAGTACAGAAATCTGTACCAAACAGATAGCAGAACGGTTAAAATCAGCGGGAGCCCTCTGGAAGAGAGAACCCCTAGGCCAGAGGACGGAAGAATGAGCCAAAAGGCAATTGAAATAAATCCAGATGAAAAAGAATATTACATTAATCGTGAAGAATCCGAATTTGCATTATCTGAAATTCACCAATTGGGAAATTCAGAATCTTCAACCGATTCAGAATATATTTCTCCTGAAAAAAAAATAGTTAAAATAAAAAACGATAAAATACTCCTAAATATTGGAGCTCGTTATAAGCACCCAGATATAGATCTAAAAATAAAGGTAAAGCCATTGGACAATTTAAAAACGAATGCAGGCTATATGGATAGCCTGGTAGAAGGTATCGAACTTGTAATTGATATGAATGGATATTTTCACTCTAATGTGCAACTCTACTTAAAAATACATACTGAAAAATTAAAAGGTCATTTTAATGAACAAGGTTGGCTCGAAAGTTTTCAAGAGAATTATATAGCAGATGGCAATAAAATTGATTTTGATCTAAAATTAGATCTCCCTTTTAAAATAACAAGAAGTGGAAAACAATTATTCATTAAATGGAGGCTAGATGAAGATGAAACAGAGATTGAATTATCGCCAGAAGCGAGCCTAAATCCTGATAATCCCATCAATCAAGATTTTGACCAGTATTCATCAGAATCAGAGCAGGAGAACACAGAATTTAGTAATGATCTAAAAGACCCGATTGAAGATACTAAAACAGAAAAATTATCAAGAAATGTTAATTACATTATTGAACCAAGAATTGATTTGGAGAAAGATATTTCTGGGAATTGGAGAGACCCCTATGATAACAAGTGGATTTTCCGTCAAATAAATAGTTTAATTGAGTTAGAAGGGTATGACAGTAATGGACATAATACAGAAGTTGGCAAAGGAAATATTTCAGGAGATCTAATCCATTTACTAGTAGAGAATCTATTAACCGGAATAAAAATACTGATCAATCTTCAAGTTATTGATGGCGGTCAAAGGATGCATGGTAAAGTAGAGGCTTTCGGAACGTTTTCAGATATTGAATTTTATCGAATGCCAACACCAGAAGAAATTCGCCGACAGCAACTCGAGGATGCACGTTGGCAAGCGCAAAAGGATGAAGCACGTAGGCAAGCGCAACGAGAGGATACCGGAGGACGACCGCGACGAGAGGATACCGGAGGACGACCACGACGAGAGCAAGTCGATGAAGTACTCCGACAAGCGCAAAAGGCTGAAGCACGGATTCAAGCATCACGAAAAGAAGCAGACCTTAAAGAAGCACAGGGGCTGGCCATACAGCAACAAATTCAGGAAATTGAACGCAGACAGACAAACGAAGGCGGCCAAGAAAAAGTAAGAGAAGAATGTAAGATTGAATTAATACTTGAGATGGGAAAGGAAGATATGACCATTCCTCAAATTGCAAGGATTACTAAAAAGAGCGAGGAAGAGATCAAACAAATCCTTGACAACCATAGGGAATAAATAAGAATCGCCCAACGTTACCACTGCCTATCATGCCTCCTAAACGTCGGCACTTCGGCAGTGGTAACGTTGACGGATCAACAGGAATCGATATAACAATAAACAAGAAGAGATATAAATTTTGACAAATGGACACAGCCAGATAGACCATATACCCCTATAAACAAATCAACGAGAGAACTGAATAGGTTCTTCTCAGTCAGTCCAGTCCGTTAAAGTTGCACATTCAATTGTTTCACCCGAAACCTCTTCCGAAACGTCTCCGGCCTCACTGCCCGTCCTTTCTCCCCCCAAAGCCCAACCTTCTGCCCCTTCGCATACGCCTGAATCTTTTTCATCAAGCTATTCGCCTTCGTGTTTTTCTGCTCCGTGCGATACCAAGCCCAGCCTTTGGAGACAATATACTGCGCCAAACCGAGCGTATCGGTCGTCTGCTCCGGATTTTTCACGGTGAAAAAGATTTCACACACCGGACGCTTGTACACATCAGAATACCGGTACTTGACGAACACCGTTTGGCCTTTGATTAATTGGCGCACGCTGTCAGCAGCGGCGCGGCCGTATGATTGGTCGAACGGGATCACGCCTGGAAAACGCACTTCCGGTGCATCTACGCCGTAGAGACGCACCCAAACGGCGCTATCGGGCTTTTCAGCATTTGCGAAAGAAAGTTTGTAACTGTCGCCGTCGTGGACGGCTTTAACGGTGGCGGGTTGCAGCTGCTGTGCGTTCAACGATAGGGTCAGGCACAGCAGGGGCAGAAGGATAAACAGGTTTTTCATGGGTGAAGTGTTTTGTGGTTTAAAATTATGTTGCAAATATGCGCCCTATTTTGATTTTTTGCCGCATTTTTTAGCACATATCAGTCCACTTTTTTCACATACAATTCCAGGAACCCCTTGCAATGGACAACTTTGCGTATTTTGACTTGGTAATTGCAGTCGGCCAAATACTCGCTTTCCAAATCGTTCAGGCCAAAATCCGCCCTGAACGTGAGCAAATCCAGCAATTCACCGCGTTGCGGCCGGCCGGGCAGTTTAATGATGGTCTCTTTGATCTTGGTGGATATACCGCTATTCGCCCGGGCGACAACATCGCGGGGCCATTCAGGGAAATAGGGGATTAACTCCTCAACGAGATGTAACCGGACTTTGGTGATCATAAACTTGCAGATTGTGAATGACTTGCCCTGCTCTGATTGCAAACGTAGAAACAAATTGTATTTAAAGTGAAAAATAGTTACACTAAAAAACAAATAATTTGTATTTTTAAATTAATTATGCGTATTGCGTTCTATAAGCGCCGCATTAACATGGTCATAATGTTCAATCTTTGATCCTGGTGTATACCCGCATTTACGGTATCTACCCGCACCATAAAATGCGGGCAAATGCGGCAAATTGTTCGGATGAAATGCGGTGAGATCGTCCCACTAAGAATGGAATAGGGCACAGAGGCATGAGAAAAACTTCTCCGTGCCTCCATGCCGCTGTGGTGAAATTTTCAAATCATCTGGGCCACCAAGAACTCTCCGCTTTTCAAAAACGGCCGAATATTGCCCCCAACCACCGGCAACATAAATCCGGGCGAATTACCCACATACCGCTCCAGAAGCGTCAGATGCGATTGAATAAAACAAGTCACATCCGCCTCCCGAATCCCTTCCTTTTCAGACTGAAAGCGCCCACGCGCAGCCTTGAGCACCGTTTGCGCATCTGGACCGTAGGCCAGCACATACCCTGTGCCGCCCTCGGCAATAAGCCACTCCCGGCCGGGTTTTGGGTTATTCACCGCATTTGCGATTCGGAAAAAGCGGTATTTGCCGCATTTGGCGATCTCCACGGCTTCTACCTCCAGGTCGTGGCGTTCAAAGGTTTCGCCGTTCCAAAGCCACCAGGACACGGCGTATTGCGGTGTTTTTTTATGATTGGTCATAGTAGGGAGATTTAGGCAGCATGAAGGCCACCGGTGATGGAATAGAAGTGCAGGCGGGCGATTTCCGGCGAAGCGGCCGTGAAGCAGGCCACGCCGTCGGGCCGGCACAACAGCCAGCGGTCGCCGGGACCGGTGGGGTAGGGATTGCAGCATAGGGCAAGCCGGAGAACCTTGGTCTTCAGCCATTCGCAGGGCACAACGGGTTTGAGTTGTGCGCGACCAATCCAGTCCAGTATGTGCAGCGAAATGCGGCCAGTTGGATTAAAATGCGGCGCTTTGTGCCGGATAATGCGGCGTATTAACGCTGTCGCGCCGGAATAATCCGGCACTTCGTGTGCGCGGGCGACGTGCAGGCCCGCCGGGTGTTGTTCCAGGAGTGGTGTCATATCTGGGATGTTTTAAAATGGGATGTCCTGATCGTTGCGGCTGGTGGGTTTTACTCCGCCGTAGGGTGGTGGTGTGGCAGGAAATGCAGTGTCGCTGCCTAAACTCGCCGCATTTTTAGGCGCACCCGCCGCATTATGCACCGCATTTGCAACTATCGGGACATAAGAAAACTCATCGCATTCGAGGGAAGAAAAGCGGGTAAATTGTTTTTCGAATTTCACCTTTACGGTGTCGGTATTCCCATGCCGGTTTTTGGCAAAAATGATTTCGGCTATTCCCAAAAGCGATTTGCCGGATTCGTCTTCAACAATATCATAGTATTCCGGCCGGTAGATGAACGACACAATGTCCGCATCCTGCTCCACCGCTCCGCTGTCACGCAGGTCGGAGAGTTGCGGGCGTTTGGCGCCGCCACGGGTTTCCACAGCCCGGCTCAATTGCGACAATGCGATTACCGGCACGTTCAGTTCTTTGGCCAGGCCTTTCAGGGCCCGGCTGATACCGGATACCTCCTGTTCGCGGTTGCCGTTTTTATTTTCCTGACCGCCGGGCGATAACGTCATCAGTTGCAGGTAATCGACAATGACCAATTGGATATCGTGTTGCCGCTTGAGACGCCGGCATTTTGCCCGCATTTCCGGGATGCTGATACCAGGCGTATCGTCCAGGTAAATGGGCAGGTTTTCCAGTTGGTCAGCAGTGCCGGCCAAATCCATCAAATCCTCGTCGGAGAGTTTGCCGTTCCGCATTTTCTGACCGTTCACCTCGCCCAGCATGGCCATCATGCGCATGACCAATTGTGTATTGGCCATTTCCAAACTGAAAAATGCGACACCCACACCGCATTTCGCCGCATTTATGGCTGCCGAAAGCGCAAACCCGGTTTTACCCATTCCTGGCCGGGCGGCCAGGATGACCAGATCGGAGTCGTGCCAACCGCCGGTCAGGGCATCCACTTCCGCAATTCCGGAGGGTTTTCCGGTAATGCCGGTCCCTGCCCGGGCTTTCAGGACATTTTGCTCGATCTGCTTGAAGGTAGAAAATGCGAGCGCCGCCACCTTGGTGCTGGCGCGGGACAGCGTGTTTTGCGTAATGGCAAACAAACCCTGCTCCGCATTTTGGAGGGCATCAAAACAGTCGATGGTGTCTTCATAGCCGTCCTTCACCATTTTGGCGCCGGTGGCGATGATCTGCCGCTGAATGTGTTTTTGCTGGATAATGCGGCTGTGGTACTCGATGTTGGCCGCCGAGGCCACCCGGTTGGTCAATTCCACCAGGTAATAACTGCCGCCGGAATTTTCCAACTCGCCGCATTTGCGCAGTTCCTCGGTTACGGTCAGCAAATCCACCGGATTTTGCCGCTCATGCAGCCGCATTATGGCCTGGTAAATCACCTGGTGCGCAGTAGTGTAAAATGCCTCGGGGGTGAGCAAATCCGAAACAATGGCAGGCGCTTCCCGGTCCAGCATCAGCGCGCCCAAGATGGCTTCCTCCAGTGGCAAAGCCTGCGGCGGAATTTTGCCAAAGACATATTGCGACATGCCGGCATCTTCCCGCATTTGTGACGCATTTTGCCGCATTTTGGACGGATATTCACGGGACGAGTTGGGCCGTTGATCGTACATAATGCGAAAGAATTAATGCGTGAAGAAAAATCCGGGTGACACCCATCCGCCGCCCTGGCCAATGCCGCATAAGCGGCCACTTCCCAGATCAACCCGCAAAACCGGGTCCGGAGCGGTTCCATGATAAATGTAGGCGCGGGTATACTTTTGGCCGGCTTGTAGCCGCGTGGCGATCTCGCCCAGGTAGGCCGCGATCAGGAAAGATTGCGGTAATTCGCCGGATTCCGGATCGGCATACCGAACGACCAAATGCGGCTTGTCTGCAACCAAATTCGCCGCATATTGTCGAAATTCGTCGCATTCCGTGTTTGCAACAAATGTCAATGGCTTACTGCCGGCCATCCAAAGCCGCCAATCCCGGTTCAGGTTAGGGGCGGTGCCCTTTTGCACGGGCCGCCAATCCGATTGCGGCATCCAAAACGCGACGGCGTCTTTTATCTTTCCGAAATTTGGAATAATCACCGCATAAGTCATGTGCCCGGAGTCGAAATGGTTGCCCCGCGTACCGCCCCGGGAAAACAGGTTTTGAAGCCGTTCGATTTTTTGGGCATCGGAGAACTCCGCCCCGGTGCCTTTCGAAATACCCTTGTTGGGTACATCGTGTGAGTACAAAGGCGGCAACCAGCGGTGGCCATCGAATACAAGGAGTTTGAAACTGGACTCGGCGCCGTATTTCCAGCGGATTTGGCGGCGTTTTCGTGGTGGACGGCCAGGGGCAACTCCCGGCGCATTTTGATCCTTTTGTTTCATTGTTGAGCATTTTTACGTTGAAGCACGTATTGAGCCATTGCGACATATTTATGTCCATCAAATGCGCGGACAAAATCCTCGAAACCAAGGCGCGTCTGGAAAAACGTGTTGGTATCGCGAACAACCGCATCCCGGAAATCCGGCTCCCTGTGCAGGCGGTAGTAGATTTCAGTCATGGCGTCCCTAATGCGGTCCATTTCCGGCGAGTTTTTCCCCGATTTGATGTCGTCCGCATACGCCCAAATGGTTCGTTTCAATTTTGACCGGCCAGCCAATTCCATTTCCTGTTGCAATGCTTTGCTGTCATAGCGGGTGACCAGGCTGGCGAAATAAGCCGATGCGCCGCCCTGGTTGCTGTCGAACTCCCGGCCTTTCGATTTCCCGGACTGGCGCCGGCGGGCGGCCTGTTGGGCCATGTAGGTCATGCAGGCCTCCAGCGTTTGAGGGCCGTATTGGGCATACCACCGGGAGAATGTGCCCGGATGAATGCGGTGCGCGCCAAGGGATAGCAAATGGGCGTAAAGCCGGTTTTTGCGGTCGCGGTCGGATTCATTATCCGGGATTTCAGGCGGGAGGGTGGGGGCGTGTTGTTCCTTCACAAACAGCCGCAAAGCGCTCAACAGGGTGCCATGCGGCCGGTCGGGGCGCAGGAATTTTTCGGGGGTGAGCACCCAGGCTTCCGGATTGTCTTCCATGTATTTGGCCTGTTGTTCAATGGCCTCGCGGAGCCGCATTTCCGCTTCCGCGAGGGTTACTTCCCCCGCATTTCGAGCGGAATGCAAGTTTTCTACGAGCAATTCGCCGCATTTTTGGACGGTGTAGGACAAGAAATAATCCTTCAAGTAGGCATTTTCAGCACTGTGCCGGATCCGGCCGGTGCCCAAAAGCGGCAGGTAAACGCGCGCCAGCAGGAATTGCCACAGCGCCGCCGCCCGGCTCAGCGCGCCGCCGCCGTTCGCCGGGCCGGGCCCCGCTGCCGGCGGGGCAGGCGCAATATTTTTTTCTTCATTTTTTTGTGTCGATGCCTGGGGGAGTGTACCCTGCTGGTGGGCGGTTTTCATTTCGGGTTCTGTCGGCTTTGCCGACCGGAATAAATCGTTTTCCGCTTTAGCGGAAAGCCGCTCCTCTTCATTCTTCTCTTTTTTTACGGTTTTTATTAAAATACGGGGAATTGTGGAAGATTTTTCCCCTTGCTCCCCCTCAACTGATTCACTATCAGTCACATTTTCTCCCGTCGCATCGGACCATTCCGGGCCGAAAATCCAGGCCAGATTGACCAATCCGACCACGTTTCCCCGGCCTTTCGGGTCCGGCTCGCCGGCCCGGTTCAGGCGTGTCCAGGAGAGGAAGAACGGGAAACCTTTCAGCGTGTCGCCTGATTGGGTCACCCAGGCGGCCGTGGTTTTGCGGCGCCAATTCTGGACCGTGCGGCGTATGTTGTCTGTAATCACGGGCATCCCGGATTTGTTTCGTTCGATGGCTGCGCCCGGCTCGTGCAGTTTGGCCCGCCGGCCTTCGGAGAGTCGGAGCAACATCCCATGGGCGACATTATTGGTCTCCAGGGGCCAATGACCGCGCTGACCGGAGCGCCACAACTCGTATTCAGCAGGCTTGCTGATTGCCAGTTCCGCCAGTTGTTTCCAGACGATGTTTTGGCAGTGGCGGAGGAATTCGTACACTTTACTGCCCACCAGGTTGTTGCCCGGGTGGGTGTCCTCGTAGTCGAGCAGGGCGTCTTTCAGTTCCTCCCGGCGCAGGTTCAGGTCGATGTTGAGCAGGCGAGCCAGCGTAAAATGGTCGCGTTCCCAATCAATAGTTGCCGGCGCCGTGTTTTTGACGGTGCGAGAAGCGGGTGTTGCCATAATAATGCGGTGAATTTGGCGGCTCCCGCTGGAATGCGGGAACCGCCTATTTGAGTGTACTGCTGATGGTTGTATGTATGCCCCGCATTTGCAACTGGCAGGGCAAAAAGTTTACTCCCAGTCGCCATTGGTGATGTGGCAGCCCGCTATCTGTACGACGTGGTGCACCTCCCAATAGGTCAGGTTGTGTCTTTCGACAAATTTCGTGGCTTCGAGTACCGCTTCTTCCTCTGTGGTCTGGTCTAAGCGGATGTCGATATGCTCGTCCTGTTCTTTGCTATCGCGAAACGGACTTTCGGCGACCATGTAGCCGATTTTCCGGGCGTCCTTTTTGAGAATGGTCAGGTAATACATAATCGTCAGGTATTGATTGTGCCAAAGTGTTGGTGAGATAATCCGGGTGGAGCCGGTTTGCCCGGCGTTCGGCCATGAGCCATTCCTTGAACGTGCTCAGTTCCTGTACGTCATATTGGGTGCCGCCCTTACCCTGAAATTTGATGGGGTTGAGGTGGCCGTTTTTTACGCCTTTCCGGAGCAAAATTTCCGGCCAGCCCATCTTCACGATGGCATCAGCCTGACTCACCCAATGCGGCCCATGCGTAATATTTCCCTGCACCTTCTCAAAGGCCTTGAACATTGCCGCTGCAAACTGGTCTTCAATGTGCTGTATTTCTTGCTGGCTCAGCGTGATCATTGGGTTCAAATTTTGAAATGAAAGCCTGGAACAAGGATGCTATTCGATCTACTTCACAATTAGTTTCGATTAGTTTTTTTTGCAATGCGATAATTTCTTCATCCTTTTTTTTGAATATTTGTGCTATTCCCTGCAAGAAAAACCTGGATAATACCCGCTTCTCCTCACAAGTCTTGACGATTAAGGAGAAGGAATGCTTTTCCCCCTTAAAGGCCTGGCTGAACCGGGGCTGCGACTTTTTGTCAAAGCCAAATGCCGTGCACATCTCGCTTTGCGATTCGTAGAGTGAATTGAGGTAATGCGCTAAGATTTCGTGTTCGGTCATGATCTGATGTTAATTCTAAAAACCAAGTGATAAACGTTCGATTAAGATTCGATGCTGCAAATGTAAGCGGCATTTTGGATTTGTCAAGATTTAAAAGATTTTTTTCGATGAAAGCACACGAAAAACTTAAACAGTGGCGTGAAGCCGACATGGGATTGAGTACCCGCGACCTGGCACAGGTGCTGCATGAGAAGATGAAACCGGATTTTCCCAACGGCTTCATGAGAGGGGAGGAGATATTTCAGTCGGATATTGTGCTGGCGGAAAAGGGTACTTCCCGAAAACGTTTTGAAAAAGTCACCGCGGCGCTATACCAATACATGGAATTGGACAAAGGCTACTTCGGCACCTTCGTAAAAGTGAAGCCCGAGGAGATTCTTTCTGCGGCGGTGGAAGGGAAAGAAGAGTTCCGGAATAAGATCATTGAGTTGCAGACGAAACTCATTGAGGCGCACGAGACGATCAGTGCGCTGAATTTGGAGAAAGTGGGGTTGTTGAAGCAGGTGTTTGAGTTGCAGAAGGAGGTGGAGGCGTCAAAGCGGAAGACTGGGGATTTATAACACTGAAAGTAAATTAGACCAACTGTATAAAGAATGCCAGATTTTGCCTTTATTTTTACAGGTGACAACATAAACCCTGTACCGGATTCAGGCAAACTACACGCAATACCACCTTTCAGATGATATGCGCTTGCAGCGCTGGAGAAGGCCAGGGGGAGTTCCCGTAACCCCGGTGAACGCAGTTTCATCCTTCTTACATTTAATCTGAAAACATCATGAAAAGTCTTTCCTCTTGCGGGGCGCCACGCCTGTGTCCCTGTTTTTCTGAAACAGCCCTTCGGGTTTTCTTCCTCTCCGTTTTCCTTACTGGCATTTTCACATCTGCCCATGCGCTCGATTATTATTGGGTGGGCGGCAGCGGCATGTGGAGCGATCACAATAATCACTGGGCCACTTCCTCCGGCGGTAATGTCTTTCACGATCAGGTGCCGCAGTCGATGGACAATGTCCATTTCGATGCCAACTCGTTTCCGGCCGGCGGCACGGTAACCATCGATCCGACGATTATTTATTGCATGGACATGGATTGGACGGGCGCAGGGAATATGCCGGTGTTTGAAGGGCCGGGCGATAAACAGGTGTGGATTTATGGGTCGTTGACGTTGATTGCGGGGATGGAGTGGAATGTGTTGGGAGAGGTGCATTTTAGAGCGTTTCAGACTGGTAAAGCAATTACCTCAGCCGGCCAACAGTTTAAGGGCTACGTTGTCTTTGATGGGGTTGGTGGAGAATGGTCTCTTTTAGATGATTTTTATAGTTTTAATTATATTTATTTGAATAGCGGAACACTACGTACAAATAGTCAAAATATTGATTGTTACAATTTTCTTTCATCTAATAATAGCACACGGGGTTTGTACTTGGGCAACTCAACGGTTAAAATGGTAGGGCAATTTTCCTTTGGTTATACTACATCTAACCTTATTTTTGATGCAGGGACTTCCCATCTCATTTTTCTAACCAGTAGTTCTCAGTTTTATGGTGCTGATCAAAATTTTTATAAAGTGACGTTTGAA
>CAUJEY010000061.1 GCA_963169325.1 Bacteroidota bacterium | reverse complement strand
AAAACATGAACACAAACCATACAAACACCCCCAAACGGCTCGGGTTTCTCGACCGCTACCTCACGCTCTGGATTTTTGCCGCCATGTTTCTCGGCGTGGGCCTGGGGTATTTCGTACCCGGTACTGCCGGGTTCATCAACCGGTTTCAAAGCGGCACTACGAACATCCCCATTGCCATCGGGCTTATCCTGATGATGTATCCGCCTTTAGCCAAAGTGAAGTACGAGGAGATGCCGAAAGTGTTCAAAAACACGCGCATTCTCGGGCTGTCCTTGGTGCAAAACTGGCTGATCGGGCCGGTGCTGATGTTCCTGTTGGCCATTGTTTTTTTGCAGGATAAACCGGAGTACATGATCGGTCTGATCATGATCGGTATCGCGCGTTGTATCGCCATGGTGATCGTTTGGAACGACCTGGCCAAAGGCGACAACGAGTACGTGGCCGGCTTAGTCGCCTTCAACAGTATTTTTCAGGTGCTTTTTTACAGCGTATATGCCTGGTTTTTCGTGACGATATTGCCGCCGCTGTTTGGCATCGAAGGGGTAGTGGTCAATGTCAGCATCGCCCAAATTGCCGAAAGTGTGTTCATTTACCTGGGTATTCCGTTTATCGCGGGCATTATCACCCGGTACACCCTGATCCGGAGCAAGGGGAAGGAATGGTACCAAGAGGTGTTTATTCCGAAAATCAGCCCGATAACGCTCATTTCTCTGTTGTTCACCATTGTGGTGATGTTCAGTTACAAAGGCAGTCTGATCGTGCAGATACCGTTCGACGTGGTGCGTATCGCTATTCCGCTGATCCTGTATTTCGTCATCATGTTTTTCAGCGCTTTTTTTCTGGCCAAACGCGCCGGCGCCGATTATCCCAAGAGCACTTCGCTGGCGTTCACAGCGGCGGGGAATAACTTTGAGTTAGGTATTGCGGTGGCGATCGCCGTATTCGGCATCGATTCCGGGGTGGCTTTCGCCGCGGTCATCGGCCCGCTTATCGAAGTGCCGGTACTCATCCTGTTAGTCAACGTAGCCCTCAAGCAACAACATAAATTTTAAAACTTCTCATACCATGAAAATTGCCCTTTTCAGCGACATCCACGCCAACCTGCCGGCCCTCGAAGCCTGCTTCGCCGATATGGAACAACGGCAGCCGGATCAAATTTTTTGCCTCGGCGACCTGGTGGGCTACAATATCTGGCCCAATGAAGTCATCCGTGAAATCCGCCGGCGCGGCATCCCCACCATTGCCGGAAATTACGATTTCGGTATCGGACGCGCAGGCGACGACTGCGGCTGCGCCTATAAAACAGACGAAGAAAAAGCCAACGGCGCCGTGTCTATTTCGTACACCAACCAAATCGTTGGGACAGCGGAACGCCAATACCTGCGCACTTTGCCGAAGCACATTCGGGTCGAACTGGAAATGCAGGAGCAAAAACCTATTTCGCTGCTGCTCGTACATGGCAGTCCGCGTAAAATCAACGAGTATTTGTTCGAAGACCGGGAGGAAACAAGTCTGCTCCGCATCCTCGAAGGCGCCAATGCGGACATACTGTGTTTTGGTCACACGCACAAACCGTATCACCGGGTGCTGAACTCCGGTACCGATACGGCGCCACATTTTCGCCACGCGATCAACATCGGTTCGGTGGGTAAACCCAAAGACGGCGACCCGCGCGGAGGGTATATCATTCTGGAACTGGATGAGCACAGCAACCTGCGCAACGAAAACAGCCTCCGGGTAGAGTTTGTGCGGTTTGAGTATGACGTGGAAAAGGCTGCGCAGGCGGTGGAAGAAAGTCCTTTGCCGGATGCGTATGCGATGGCGTTGCGGGTGGGGAAATAGCATCATCATTCGCCAGGGGATTCCCTTTGTACTGTGATCGAACAATCGGGTGGCGCTGGGTTTGTTTTTGATTGGGGAGCATCCGCCAGGAAGTTGACGTCAGCGATTATATCGAATTACTGCGCACTGATCCGTAGTATGTGGCGAATTCGGGGTTCCGGTTTTCGGCGATGTATTTGGATGGGGAGAAGGTGTGGGCGATGCCGGTGGCTGTGTGAACTGGAAACTTTGAGGAAGTATAAATGGTTGTTCATCCTCCTTCGGAAACTTGGACAACTTTGTAAAATCAAAAATCCTTATTTTTGCGCTAAAATTGAAGGCTATGAACCCGACTGTAAATACCCTGAGCAATGCCCAGGTCGAAATTCTGAAACTGCTTGCCGACAACCTGTCGGAGGCGGAACTGGCCGATCTGAAAAAAATCTTGCTGGCGTTCAAACTCCAAAGGGTCGTACAACTCGCCGATAAAATCTGGGACGAAAAAGGTTGGTCGCAGGAAACGATGAATAAATTCCTGCAAACACACATGCGGACACCCTACCAGCGCAAAGAGTCTTCCAACCCTCAATGATATGCGGATTGTACTGGACACCAATGTCCTGCTGACCAGTTTTTCCAGCCGGTCCGAAACACATTGGATTTGGACCGCCCTTACAGAAGGTAAATACACCCTCTGCCTCACACACGATATCCTCCTCGAGTATGAGGAAATCATCGCCCGGCATTCGTCCGCCAATTTGGCAAATGCCGTTACTGACGCCTTACTCGACTTGCCGAACGTCCTACTGATCACGCGTTATTTTAGTTGGAATCTCATCCCTGCCGACCCCGATGACAATAAATTCACCGATTGTGCCATAGCAGCACAAGCCCGGTTTCTGGTGAGTGAAGACCGGCATTTCGCCGTACTCCGGAAAATTGAATTTCCGAAAGTTGAGGTTATTGGGATGAAAGCGCTCCGACGTGAAATTTTTCAGGAGGACTGAAATTTAATCGGATTGGCCATTTACCCGCGCTTAGCCCACTTCATAGTTCGCATAGTTCAGTTCAAAATCCAAACTCTGAATACCAGGAATCCCGCCCATGTGCCCGGAAAAGTACCACTTCTCGTAGGGCGCGCCTTTGGGGATACCGGTGACATCGGACAGCGAATATAACTCCGAAACGCCCGTTTTATCTATGGAGAAAGTGGTGGTTCCCCGCCCCTTGCCGGATGCGTATGCACTGGCGTTGCGGGTGGCGAAGTAGGTGGAATCATCTTCCGGGCAGTTTGTATGACGGAATCGGGAGATTTAGCCACTGTTAGTCTCAATGCATGGGGATAAACAAAGGGAAGGCATGTATATGGTTTTGGTTTTCCTGCGCAAGGTTATTTCTTAGATTCAACACGTTTTATTGGAAATGTGATTCCAATTTCAAATTTTCTCGTAAACCATTTAGTATCTCTTTGTTGGGAAATATTCAGGAATCCATAATAATATCTTAGGTCAAGATTATATGGCAGCTGTTTTTTATACTTTCTTTTTCGCAATTCAAAACAGATAACACCTCCCCAATTTAGTGATTTCGATGGTATTGGGTCATGAATAGCAGGGTCAATATAAAATTTAAACGTCTCATGTATGATATAATCAAACCACAATCCTGGCTTGATAAAAAAATCAAATTTTGGTTTCTTTTTTTCAGAGATAAGAATGTTGCCTGGATTATAAAAAACAGCAAGATCCAAATTGTGTCTAATAAGTTTTGCCGCTACCTTTTCTTCATTAATAAAATTGTGTATTTTGTATCTATGCCCATCAAAGGCATAATTTAATTCATAGTCCAATTTAGTGAAATTGAATAAATTAGAAGTATTCATTCCGAGAGTGAATCCAGGCATTACATTTGTTCTTACAAAACTATTGCCGGCAGGTATGCCCATTTTGGCAAAAGAGCCGGAAAATCCAGTTCTTATTTGCAAAGTTGGTTGAGCAATTATTTGTAAACTTGCAAAAATGAACCCAATTATAGAAATTATTTTCATAAAATCTCTTTAAAATGACGTACCCAAGCCAATCCCTAAGCCCGCACTAAAGATATCTCCATGTGGAATTAGGGACTCAAAGTCTGGAGAAGCGCCTACCAAATTAGTTAAGTATCTAAACTCCGGGCTAATGGCAAGGAAGAATCTCTTTGACAAATTAACTCTGGCGCCTGCAACTATAGCAAACTCTACCCGATAAAATCCTTTTTTAAAAGGATAGAAAAAATTATTCAATTTCTGAAAAGTGGAAAATTTGTAATAATATCCTGTACAACAACCAAGACTTGTAATACCAGTTTTTCTCTCTACAATATAATTTTGGAGCATCCCTTTTTCATACACATCAATTCCTGTGGAACCTCCAAGTTCAACCTGCAACAACTTCTTATATAAAAATACTTTCCGATAGCCGACAGAAAAAGAATTTGACCACATCAACACCTTATATTTCAAGCCTCCATAGCCAGGGATTATATTATTCGGGACAAGCCCTCTAAAATTATATGCAACAGGTGAGGATTGCCCGTAAATATTTCTCTTAAGGGTAACGTTTATTTTTGACCTCTTTAAAATTTTTCTTGCATACAACAGGCCGAATGAATATCCTATTATTGGAAGGCTAGGTTTTGCTGTTTCGTAAAATTCTTTAAAACCAAAATGCGCATTTTCAATTGATTTATCAAAATTTGTTTTTGTGATACTTGGCGAATAAAAAATTTGAAAATCATTTTTAAATGGCTCAATGTTTTGAGTAGCCGCATACTCGCCAATAGAAAAAAATAATATCATTAAAATATATCTCATATCGAAAAGTGATTTTGAAAACATTAGAAGGACTATTAACGGCTATTCCGAATTGACACTACTCTGCTACAACATAAATCTGGTGGTTAAATGCTCTAAACTGGCTGTGCTGCTGGCAAAAGTATCTTTTTTGGTGCGCTTAGGTTATTGCTGAGGGCAATTCGTTTTGTCGTTGTCAAAATAAAAATCTGGGTTGATCTGCAAAATCTGCGGGAGACCGAATAATTGTCGCAAGAAAATTTTCTGCGAGAACTTATGACACCTCTTCGAAAGCGCCACAATTACTGGGATAACGATTTGGAGAGCCCTTTCCGGAGCAGATACGATGGCGCGACGGGTGGAGGCGTACGGCAGCAACTAAGGATATACCTATATTTGCCGGCTTCTTTGGACAAACAAAATCTGTTTTGATGCGCCGGCAATGCCTGTTGTTCCTGATTTATTGCAGTATACTGCTGTCCGGCACGGCGTTGCAACTCGTTGCCCAAAACGGCCCCTATTCCTTCGTCCACTACGGCACCGAACAGGGCCTTTCCAACGATCATATAAATAACATCGTCCGCGACCGGCCGGGCTTCATCTGGGTCGGCACCACCAGCGGCCTGAACCGCTTCGACGGGCGCCGGTTCCGGGTGTTCAAACACGATCTAAAAACGCCGAACAGTTTGCCCGGCGATTACATCTCCGGACTGGTGACCGGCCCCGACGGCTGGCTGTGGGTGTCTACCAACCAGGGCCTGTGCCGGCTCGATCCCGAACGCCTGCGTTTCGAGCCGGTGCTGCTACCCGGCGACCGGGATTCGGCGGCGGCCGACCATCTGGTCGGTAAAACGGTCTTCGATTCACGGGGGCGTGCCTGGGTGAACGGCCAAAAAGCCTTGTATTGTGTTGATCTGAAATCCGGCCGAACCCAGGTTTATAAACCCGCGGTAACACCCCATCAACCCTACCCGGTACTAATCGACCATTATGATAACATTTGGTTGTTGGCCAACTCCCGCCTGTACCGGTTCGACCCCCATACACACAAAACATACCCTTACCCGGACGACACCACCAAGATGAACGCCATGCATGTGGTGGAAGATCAACAACATGAAATATGGATGACGACCTGGGAAAAAGGCTTGTATCGCTATAACCGCACCACGGATAAGTTAGAACAACAGGTAGACGGGGCGACGTTAGGCCTCAACCGGCAAATTCTGCCGGATGTCACCCCCGACGGGCGGCCTTTTTTTTGGGTGGGCGGCGGCCTCAGCGGCCTGTTTTTGTATTTCCCGGATACACGATTCAAGCAGGATCTGCCATACGATTATCGCGATCCGTTCACGCACAATGGTTTTTACGCTACTTGCCTGTACAAAGACGAACGGACCGGCGACGTGTGGGTGGGCACCGAAATCGGGCTGGAGCATTACTCGCCGACGGCCATCCGGTTCGGGCGGGCGATCATTCCGGTGGAGCCGGATTTCGGACCCTTCAACTTGGTGTCCGGCGCAGTAAAAGACCATACCGACCCTACCGGGCAACGGTACTTTATCGGTGTGTGGGCCAATAGTTTTTTCCAATGGGACCGGCAAACCAACCGCTTCAAACGGTTCAAAACCGGCCGGGAATTGCCCGAAATGAGCCAGGAAGTGTTCTGTTTCATGCAGGATCGCGACGGGTATCTCTGGATGACATTGAACGGCGCCGTGGCCCGCTTCGATCCGCGCAGCGGAAAAACAGAACAATGGAAAGGCAATTTCCGCAAACCGAAACGCGCCAACAAAATTCTGGCCGCGGTGCAGTGTCGCGACGGCAGCATCTGGTTCGGCGCCAATGCCGACGGCCTGTTCCGATTCAACCCTGTTGCTAAACGCCTCGAACACGTGCCGCTGCCGGATGACGCGACGTATCAGCCCGGCGGCGACTTGTTCGTACACAGCATGGCGGCCGATTCGCTCAACCGGATTTGGCTGGCCACCAATAAGGGTATCACCTGCTACGACCCCGCCACTCAAACGGCCCGGCGGTTTCGTATACCTGATAAACCCGATCCGTATCAAGGTATCGGGATAACGGTATCCCGAACCGGGCATATTTGGTGTACCGTCAATAACTGGTTGATCCGCATGGACATGGCCGGCCGGGTACTGGAAACCTTTCGGCCCGAACAGGGTATCCGTTGCTCCCAGGCTGTTTTCGTGGTGGAGGACCATTCGGATAATATCTGGTTCAACAGCGACTACCTCCTTCATTGCCTGGATACCCGTACAAAAACATTCAGCCACTATGGCCTGGCCGACGGTTTGTTCAGCAACGCGCCCACCGATGGGCTGAGTGTTTTGCCGAATGGCGAAATCATCGTCGGTTTTCAGAATGCATTCAATTATTTTAATCCTGCGCTGCTGCGCCGCAATATCACACCGCCACCGGTAGTCATTACTGCCATAAAAGTGTTGGACAAAGAGCATCCCCCGGGCGAACCGCTGGTGCTTCACCCCGGAGACAATATGCTGAGCATCGAGTTTGCCGCCCTGAATTTCAGCCAGCCGGAGCGCAACCGCTACGCCTACAAACTGGAAGGTTTCGATCCCGACTGGAATTACACCGACCGGCCCTTGGCGATTTATACTAACCTCGACGGCGGCCGGCATACCCTGCGCCTGAAAGCCGCGAACAACGACGGCGTCTGGAACGAACCCGGCGCCACGCTGGAATTTCGGGTGGTGCCGCCGCTGTACCAACGCTGGTACTTCTACCTGGCGCTGGTATTGCTGGGCGCCGGCATTACCTACGCCATCGCCCGGTACCGCTACCTGCAGCGCCGCCGGCTCGACGATTTCCGCGAACGCCTGGCCCGCGACCTGCACGATGAAATGGGCAGCACGCTCAGCAGCATCCGGTTTTTCAGCGATTTTGCACAAACCCAAGTGGCCGATGCCAAACCCGAAACCTTGCCAGTCTTACAACGTATCAGCCAAAGCGCCACCACGCTTTCCGAAAGTATGCAGGATATCATCTGGGCCATGAAAACCCGCAACGATCATCTGGAAGATATCGCCAGCCGGATGACCGAGTTCGGACTTCGGCTGCTGGAAGCGCGTGGTATCCGTTTCAAAACCCATATCGACGAACATTTTCCCGTCAAACGCCTGCTGCCCGAACAACGCCGCAACCTCTACCTGATTTTTAAAGAAGCCATCAACAATGCCGCCAAATATGCCGGTTGCACCGAGGTGGAATTGATCTTTGGAGTTGTCCATGGCGTGTTGACCCTGCAAATTGCCGACAACGGTCAGGGATTCGATCCGACCTCGAAAGAAGCCGGCAACGGCTTGTACAACATGCGTCAACGTGCCGCGGAAATCGGCGGGCATCTGAGAATCATTTCTGCCCCTGGGGAAGGCACGAAGGTGGAGTTTAAAGTCAAAATGTAAGTAGGTGTTTTAGTGTTTTAGTGTTTTGGTATTTTCGTGTTTTAGTGCC
>CAUJEY010000060.1 GCA_963169325.1 Bacteroidota bacterium | reverse complement strand
CGGTTTATTAGCTATTGGCCTGACCTTGCTGACGGTGAGTTGGCAAAGCGTAAAGGCTGCTGCGATGAATCCGGTGAATAGTTTGCGAAGTGAATGATTCCTGTTAGCGCAGTAGATTTGCCTGAAAATACATGCTCATGTTCTCCATTTCTCCCGCTACACTCAACGACATTCCCGAACTATTACCCCTGGTCAATAGCGCCTACCGGGGGGAGGCTTCCCGCAAAGGCTGGACCACCGAAGCGGATTTACTGGCCGGCGACCTGCGCACCGATTCGGAAAATCTGACAGGATTACTGAAACAGGAAAGTTCCGCCATTCTGTTATATCGCGATGATGCCGGCACATTGGCCGGCTGTGTTTATTTAGACAAACGCGACGACCGGCTTTACCTGGGCATGTTGAGCGTTTTGCCGGAACGGCAGGCTGAAGGTATTGGAAAACAATTGTTAAACGCCGCCGAAGGACATGCGAAATCGGTTGGTTGTCATTCGATCTTTATGCGCGTTCTCTCCGCACGGCATGAATTGATTGGCTGGTATGAGCGACAAGGGTATCACAAAACCGGCAAAATAGAGCCTTATGATGCGCCGGCTAAGTTTGGTACGCCGATGCGGTTTTTGGAATTTGAGGTTCTGGAGAAAAGGATTTAAAACCACAAAGTTCACAAAGAGCACATTAGTTTCAGACTTTGTGCCCTTTGTGAACTTTGTGGTTTCATATTACTTTTTAGTCGTTACCCCTACCTGCTCTAAATCCGCGTACTTTTTGACTTTGCTCCGCCCGCACCATTCGCGGGGATACATTTGGACACATCGCAGTCAGCCGGGTTACATTTTGACAGATCACAGTTGGTTGGATCACATTTACTCAGGTCACAGTTGGCCGGATTGCATCCTGCTTTTTGGGTAGCCTGGCCGGCTACAGCCGCCGGTTGGCTGACGGTCACTGCCTTTACGGCGCCTGCCGTGGGGTTCGGATTAGCCGCATCATTTTGAATGCTGGCTTTTGACGAGGAACAAATCACCTTACAGGCGGGATTGGGTTGGCAGCTCTGCGCGCAGAGATCGGATGAGCAGCACAAACCGATAAAGAGAACAGCGGAAAACAGCATTACTTGTTTCATAATGTGGTTATTAAAATTTTAGGTTCACCCGGAACCGCCGGGTTGGCAGGCCATGCAGCGGGTAGCGCCGAACAACGTTGCAAAGGTGCGGCAACGCGGCGCCCGACCTTGTTGCCCAGCCGTTAGCCACTTGTTAGCCACTTGTTAAAGGGTTTTTCATGCCTGAAAAAAGCCGGTTTTTTGTACCCGCAAAAGCAAATTCAATGAAAATAAATCATATCGCATGGTTGATTGCCGCCGCCGCCCTGGCCATACTGGCATTGATTGGGTTCCAGGTTAGTTGGATGCAGCAATCGCGTAAACTGCTCGAAGAACAGTTTAACAACCGGGTCAACATGGCGCTCTGCTCTACAGTGGAAAAGATCGCGGAAAATCAGGCCGGGACCGACAGGCAACCGGCTTGTTGTTCAAATCCAGTCAATATTGCCGGCAGTCAGCAGGATTTTGAAACACTGCTCAAAAAACCCGAGGTGAAAGCAGCCCTCGCCGAGGCCCTGCATTTTTATCAGATTGATATGCCTTATCAGGTGCAGGTCGCCCGAAAAGATACTTCGGCCGAGTCCGACGCTGTGCCGTTTTCGTGTTCCCTGCAACCTGTTGTGTCCGATGATAATCACCTGCTGCAACTGGTGTTTCCCGATAAATCAGGGTATTACCTGCAACGTATGGGCTTTATGATTACCTCTTCGGTGGCTATCCTGTTGTTCATCTGCATCATTTTTGGATTGGCCACCTACTATCTGCTCTGGCAAAAACGCCTGAGCGACCGCAACCGCGACTTTTTCAATCACATGACCCACGAATTTCGCACGCCACTCACCAATATCCGGCTGGCAGGCAACCTCATGGCCCGCAAAAACCCGGATTTGGGCGACAATCAATACCTCGGCATTATCCGGCGGGAATGCGATCAACTCACCCACCAGGTAGAAAACGTGCTGTACCTGGCAGGCCTGGAAAAAGGAGACTACCAGTTGCAGAAACAACCGGTCGACCTGAAACGGCTGGCACAGGACGTCGTTGCAGGCATGGAATTACAATTACAGGAGCGCGCGGCCCAAGTGTCTATCGACACCGGTACGCCGGCCTTTACCATTGAAGGAGATGCCTTTCATTTGGGCAATGCTTTTCGCAACCTGTTGGATAACGCGCTCAAATACACGAAAAATCAACCCGAAGTAGCCATCGGGTTTCACCCGTCGGAAACCGGTTGGCGCGTCAGTTTTGCCGACAATGGCATGGGGCTTACGCCCAAAAACCGCCGGAAAATTTTTCAAAAATTTCACCGCTGCGAAGACGCTGTCATCTCCGGCGAAAAAGGGTTCGGATTGGGCCTGGCTTATGTGAAAAAAATCGTGGAAATGCACCGCGGACATGTCACAGTGAGTAGCGAAAACGGCAAAGGATCACGGTTTGATTTGTTTTTCCCGGCATGATGCGCCCTATTTCCAACCAGCAGGCTTCTAACCGGCAATCTTTTTCAAGCATGAACAACGATAAACATATCCTCCTCGTCGAAGACGACCTCAATTTGGGTTTGCTGCTAATGGATTTTTTAGAAACCGAGGGCTTGCGCGTTAGCTGGAAACGCGACGCGCTCAGCGGCCTGCAGCAAGCCCAGCGGCAAACATTCGACTTGTGTATTCTGGATGTCATGATGCCTGGTATGGATGGGTTCAGCCTGGCCAAAAACCTGCGCGGACAGTTCCCAAATTTACCATTCCTGTTTCTTACCGCCCGCCTGCTGCGCGAAGACAAACTGAAAGGTTACGCCGTCGGCGCTGAAGATTATATCACCAAACCATTCGATGAAACCGAGCTTTTGTGCAAAATCAAGGTGATCCTGCGCCGTACGTCAAAATCAGATGCCGCCCCGGAACCGATGCCTCAGCACATTGGACGCTATTATTTTGATTTTTCGCGACAGGAACTTCGTTTTGGCGAACAAGCCGTACGGCTCACCGAAAAAGAAAACGAGGTTTTGCACCTGCTTTGTCAATATCAGAACCGGATTTTGCGCCGGGAGGAAGCGGTGGAGCGGATTTATGGAAAATACGACTACTTCCTGGGGCGCAGTTTCGACGTATTTATTTCGCGCTTGCGGAAAATGTTGAAAGAAGACCCGCAGGTGAGTATCGATAATGTGTTTCGGGTGGGGTTTATTTTGAATGTGCGGGAGTAGGCAAGTTAGTTTTTTTGCTTCTTCACCCGGTACGGGCAATGCCGGCAACCACTTCCGCAGCATTTGCCCCGTTTAGTGAGGAAATGCGCGGTAAACACCAGATAACCTTTTTCCAGGTAGTAGTCTAACCCTTCCACTAAAGGTTCCTGTTGGTCTGGTTGATCGTCTTTTGTCATGTACTGCCTGATTTGCAGGAAAAAACGTACCGATGAACAAAAGGTTCTAAATTACTCCCCAATGTATTTCTCGTATAAGTCCGGCCGCCGTGCTTTGGTGCGCTCCAGGCTTTGGTCGTGACGCCACTCGTTGATCAATTTATCGTTTCCGGATAGCAGCACCTCGGGCACGCGCATACCACGCCAATCTGCAGGCCGGGTGTACACGGGAGGCGCCAGCAGGTCGTCCTGGAAACTGTCGAACAGAGCGGAGGTTTCATCGTTCAGCACGCCGGGAATCAGGCGTCCCACGGCATCAACCAGCACTGCAGCTGCTAGTTCGCCACCCGAGAGTACGTAGTCGCCGATGCTGATTTCCATGGTGATGTATTTTTCGCGGATACGTTCATCCACGCCCTTGTAATGCCCGCACAGCACCAGGATATTTCCTTGGAGCGAAAGGCGATTGCACAACGCCTGGTCGAGCCGCAGGCCGTCGGGCGAAGTGTAAATGATTTCGTCGTAAGTCCGCTGGCTTTGTAAGTGCTCGATACATCGCGCGATTGGCTCTGCCTGCATCACCATGCCGGCCCCTCCGCCGAAGGCGTAATCGTCTACCTGGAGGTGTTTGCCGTCGGCATAATCGCGTAACGGATGCAAGTAAACTTCCAACAGGTTTTTCTGCTGTGCCCGTTTCAAAATAGAGTGGTTGAACGGGCCTTCCAGTAACTCTGGCAATACAGTGATAATATCGAAACGCATGATTTTTAGTTTGAAGTTTGGAGTTCAAAGTTTGAAGTTCCGGCTATAAACGGGTTAAAAAGTCCATGACATCTACACCATCCGGGTAATCGGACAAGCCGGGTTCCTGGGATTTTCCGAAGGGTAGAATAGTAAATCCCGGCACCGTGATGCTTCCCACGATACATTGTATTTCTTCCCGCCGGGTTTCCAGCAAGGTTTGGAGGTGTTGGACGTTGTTGTAATACTCATAGTGTACCGAGGCTATCCGGGCTTGCAAAGCGGGTTCTTCCCGAAGCAGCAGGCAGCCGTTGTTGTGGTAGGGTATTTGATTCAGCAGCAGCAGGGTAAGGTTGTAATCGAAGTTGTTTTTATATTTGTCGTGGTGCGCCAGTTCCCGGTATTCGTGCAGGGCCTCCAGCAAGGGTGTAAAATCATAATCGCGTGGCACGTAAAGTTTGCTCACGTTGCGGCACCCTAACCCAAAATAGGTGAAAATATCCCGTCCCAGCCCGTACAAATCAGTTATGTTTTCCGTGCCACGGAGCACGGCTACCCCGTTGCGGTTGCGGCGGATGATATGCGGGTATTTTCCAAAATACTGCTCGAAATAGCGGGCGGTATTGTTGCTCCCGGTGGCAATGATGGCGTCGAAGCCCTTCAATCGATCCGTTTCGTCCAAAAATTCGGTGTATTCCCAGGATTCAAAAGCCCAATCGCCCATTTTTTTCACCAGGAACGGCAGCAAATATTTGTCTTTGTCGGACAGTTTCACCTTGGCCCGGTGCCCGGCCACAAACACGCAAAGCCAGTCGTGGAAACCGACTAAGGGGATGTTTCCCGCCATCACCAGACCGATGGTTTTTTCCGGATGGGAAGCGCTGTTCATGGGATATTGTGCCGCCCAGTGTTCCAAACGGTCCCGGTCCAGAAAAGCGCCGGCAATAGAATCTAATGCATACCGTATATTTTCTACAGTAAACCACGGGTTTTCAACATTGCTTTTGCGGAAAATTTGCAGGAGTTCGTCATCCGGCGCTGCCGAGAGGTAACGGCCCAGTTCGTCCAGCAGGTCAAGTCGTTCGGTGTATATCAAGTCGTCTCAATTTTGGGCAAAATTACGGAGATTGCGGGTGCCCGGGTAACAAAGACTGCAGTATTGCGCATATTGATTTTAAACAAAGCACTGATCTTGTCGTTTTAGGAACGTTCGTTTAATCTGATTTGTCATTATAACTTTGGTGTAAATATCTACTACCCGTGGAAAATCCCGTTTTACTGACTCCCGCCCGGCGCCTCCTCCGCTTGTTAGGCAAATACCGACACGAAATTCGGTACATTTTGTTGTATGCGGTGGTGGCAGGTCTAATCAATCTGTCTCTTCCGTTGGGCGTACAGGCGATCATCGGGTTGATCGCCGGCGGCGGCATATCTGCTTCCTGGGCCGTTTTAGTCGCATTTATCGTAGTTGGGGCGCTGCTCACCGGTTTTCTTCGCCTCATGCAATTATCCGTAATGGAATACCTTCAACGCCGGATTTTTACCGATGCCGCCATCGAATTTGCGGTTCGTATTCCCCGTTTCAACCTGGAATTGATGCGCCGGGAACATTTGCCCGAGCTGATCAACCGGTTTTTCGATACGCAAACGATTCAAAAAGGTTTGCCTAAATTACTCATCGACGGCAGCACGGCGGTATTACAAATTCTACTCAGTTTGCTGCTGCTCTCTTTTTATCATTCCACATTTGTGCTGTCTTCCCTGTTGTTACTGGGTGTGTTGGGGCTGTTTTTCCGGTGGACGGCGCCCCTCGGCCTGGAAACCAGTTTGAAAGAATCCAAATACAAGTATAAAATCGCCTACTGGCTCGAAGAGGTGGGGCGGGTCGCGTCCACGTTTAAATTGGCTGGCGAAAACCGGTTTCCGCTGGAACAAACCGATGAACTAACCATTAATTACCTGGATGCCCGGGCCAAACACTGGCGTATCCTGTTGTCGCAAATGATCGGCAGTGTCCTCTTCAGGGCCCTGGTATTGGGCGGATTTCTGATTCTGGGGAGTTTGCTGGTTATGGAAAATCAACTCAACATCGGTCAGTTTGTGGCCGCAGAAATTCTGGTGTTGTTCATCATTGATTCGGTCGAAAAACTGATCATGCTTCACGAAACCGGCTATGACGTACTTACAGCAACGGAAAAAATCGGCCAGGTTACCGACCTCCCTATTGAACGCGAAGGCGGAATCCGGGTGGAAGAATTCAGCGACAAAAAACCGTTGGAAGTCGAATTTCGGAATCTTTCATACCAATACGACGATGCGGAATCGCCGGTACTGAAAGACCTGACACTAACGATCCGGGCCGGCGAGCGCCTGGCTATTGCCGGTTACAATGGTTCCGGAAAAAGCACTTTGATGCAAATTCTGTCGGTGGCCCGGCGCGACTTTACCGGCTCACTGTTGTTTAACGGATTGTCTAAACGAAATCTCGATTTGCGCAGTTTGCGCGAACATATCGGCGATTACTCCTCCCAGGAAGACGTGTTTATGGGTACTATCCGGGAAAATATTACCCTGGGGCGTAGCAATATTTCCCTTCAACGGGTGCTGGAAGTATGTGAATCCATCGGTTTGAGTGAATTTATTCAAGATTGTCAGAAAGGGATCGATACCAAACTGCAACCCGGTGGTAAAAACATGCCGCGCAGCATCATTGCCAAATTGCTGGTCGCCCGCGCCGTGGTTGCAGACCCCAACCTGTTGGTCATGGAGGAACCCCTCGGTAACCTCAACTTCCGCGACCGCCTGCGGATCAGTCAGATGCTGACCGACCAAAGCCATGCCTGGACCTTTGTGGCAATCACCGAAGACCCGCTGCTGGCCTCGCTGTGCGATCGCGTGGTGGTGTTGAAGGATGGACAGTTCATCTTTGACGGAACATTCAAAGCCGTACAAAAAACGGAACATTACGAACGTATTTTCCGCGAAAACGAATAACTATGCTAAACATAACCGACAATATTGTTCATTGCGAAGCGGAGTTAAAGGACTTAAAATCACCTGCCCGGACCAAGCTGGCCTCCTGGCATATCTCCGCCCGAAACCTGTTTTTGGTGATGCTGGTTGTATTCATCATATTCCTGCTGCTTCCCTGGACGCAAAATATCCGCGGCGACGGCAAAGTGACCACTTTGCGACCCGAGCAACGGCCGCAAACCATACATGCCACCATTTCCGGCCGTATTGAGCACTGGTACGTCACGGAAGGTCAGGCGGTTCGCAAAGGCGATACCATTGTGTTCCTGTCCGAAGTAAAATCCGAATATTTCGACCCGGCAATTGTAGAGCGGGTGGGCAGCCAGGTGACGGCCAAAGAAGGCGCCATTGAGTCATACTCCGGTAAGGCCGGCGCTCTAGATGCTCAAATAGCAGCACTCGAGCGGGAATTGCCCAACAAGGAATCGCAACTCGCCAATAAAATACGGCAAGCCGAACTGAAAATCGGGTCGGATATCGCGGCGCTGGAACAGGCTAAAGTTGACATCCAAATCGCCCGCAGGCAATTTGAAGGGGTGAAAAATTTATATGACAAGGGGCTGAAATCGTTGACGGAACTGGAAGAAAAAAAGGGCAAACTTCAGGAGAGCGAGGCCAAACTGGTTGGTATGGAAAACAAACTGGCCTCCAGCCAAAACGACCTGGAAATTTACCGCACAGAGCTGCTGTTGACCCGGAACGAGTACGCCAACAAAATTGCCAAAGCCCGCGGGGACAAATTTAGTACCCTGTCGGAAAAATACGACGCACAAGCATCGGTGAGCAAACTCCAGATCGACCAGGAAAACTATACCCGGCGGCAAAGTTTCTATTACGTGCTGGCGCCGCAGGATGGCTATATCATAAAAGCCATTAAACCGGGTATCGGTGAAATTATAAAGGAGGGTGATCCCTTGGTCAGTATCCTGCCGGCCAATTATGAACTGGCGGTGGAAATGTTTCTCCGGCCGATGGACCTGCCCCTGATCAGTGTCGGCCGCGAGGTTCGGTTTATTTTTGATGGTTGGCCGGCGTTCTTTTTTAGCGGCTGGCCGGGCGTATCATTGGGTACTTTCCCTGGAAAAGTCGTCGCTATCGACCGGAATATCAGCGCCAACGGTAAATTCCGCATCCTCGTGGCCAAAGACCCTGCGGCACAACCCTGGCCGGCCGCATTGCAAGTGGGCGGTGGCGCCAAAGGGATTGCCCTGCTCGATAATGTGCCCCTGTGGTACGAATTATGGCGGGTGCTGAACGGCTTCCCGCCCGATCTTTATCAGGATGAAAACGAAGATTCCGGCAAAAAAGACGATGGGATTACGCCCAAAGCGCCGGTCAAAAAGGCTAAGTAACCAGATGTATAAACTACTGATTTGCCCGCTGATTTGCCTGTTTATCTGTACCTCCCATGCCCAACAAACGGGGCCATTGGAATGGGCGGATTTTCGTGCCCGGGTGTTGAACGATCACCCGGTAGCCCGGCAGGCCGATTTATTCCGGGATCAGGCCCGTGCCGGGCTGTTACGCGCCAAAGGCGGTTTTGACCCGAAGGCGTATGCTGATCTCCATGGAAAAAACTTTAAAGACAAATCTTATTATCAATATGCCGAGGCCGGGGTAAAGGTGCCGCTGGGTTTGGGCCTGGAACTGAAGGGCAATTATAACCAGGCATCGGGAACATTCCTGAATCCGGAATCCACCTTGCCCGACGCCGGTCAGGTGGCGGCCGGGATTTCCTGGTCGCTCGGCCAGGGTTTGATGCTCGATGAGCGCCGTTTTACGCTTCGGCAAAGTAGAATCGGCCTGGAGCAGGGCGATGCAGAGCGCAGTCTGATCCTGAACGACTTGCTTTTAGAAGCCGCCAAAGCTTATTGGAACTGGGTGGTTGCCGCAAATATGCTGGAGGTCTACGACGAAGCGCTACGCCAGGCGCAAATCCGGCACGAAGCCCTTCGGGAAAGCCTGCTGCAAGGCGATAAACCGGCCATTGATACCCTGGAAACGTATATCCAGGTACAGAACCGCCGGCTCGACACTAATTTTGCCCGCATTGACTGGCAAAATGCCGCATTGTTATTGTGCAATTTTCTTTGGACAGATCAGGGCACGCCTGCACAGCCGGCCCAACTGCCCGCACCGCCTTCCCTGCTGACTGCGGGCGCTTTGTCCCCCACCCCACCCGATACGGCAGCCCTGCTTCAACTGGCCCGGACGCAACACCCGGAAACACGGCTGTACCGGGTAAAACAAACGCTGCTGGATGTGGAGCGCCAATGGAAAAGGGAAAAACGAAAGCCTGTTCTCGACCTGAATTACAGTCTTTTGGGCAACGGTTGGCAGTTTTTTCCCACTGCGGGAGACGAAGGATTCGGCGTGTTGGCCAACGATATCAAATGGGGCGTCGAATTCAGTTACCCGCTCCCAAACCGCAAGGCGCGCGGCGATTGGCAGGTGACGCAAATAAAAATTGAACAGACTGATCTGCTTTTCAAACAGAAAAACACGGAAATAGAAAATAAAGTCCGCCAGTACTGGAACGAACGCGATAACCTGTTGGCGCAAATCGATCTGTTTCGCAGCGTAACCGAAAATTATCGCACCCTTTTAGATGCCGAGACCGAAAAATTCCGCTTTGGAGAAAGTTCCGTATTTCTCATTAATACCCGGGAGCAGCGGTGGCTTGATGCCCGGGTGAAATACCTGAAATTGCTCAGCGAGTATCAAAAAATAGAAGCGGGGCTGCAATGGGCGGCAGGGCAGTTAGCGAATTAATGTGGAATGTGGTCAATGACGATCAATGACGATCAATGACGACCAATGACGATCATTCCGCAGGCGGCACTTTTGGTAAATTGGGATATATGGCCACTACGGTACGCCGGTTGCGTTGCCGGCCCTCTGCCGTTTCGTTTGAAGTGACCGGATAAAACTCCCCCTTTGCCACCGGGGTCAGTTGGTTCGCATTGATATTGAATTCACGGATCAGCAAACGCACCAGGTTGGTTGTGCGGGTGAGGCTCCAATCCCAGGTATCGTTCAGGTTTTTTGTGCCCTTGGGTAACGTATTGTCTGTGTAGGCCAGGATTTCCGTACGTAGTTCCGGACGGTTGGCTAATAGATTGGCCAGGGGCGTCAGCAAGGTTTTACCTGCCGGGCTGATGGATATGCCGTTTGTTTCAAAAAGGCCGTTGTCTGGTAAGGTCAATAATACTGCCGGATCGCTGACTTCCACCTTCGCGCCCGTACTGCCGGGAAATCCTTTTAAAAGGGTGTTTTTTAATTCCTCCAGGATTTTCTGCCGGCTTTTTTGGGCGGAGGCTACGGCTTGCAGGGTGGCCTCCTGTTTGCCAATCAGGGCGTTTTTGCTCGTCAGTTCCTTTTGCAGGTCTAATTTTTCGGTTAATAACTTACTGGACGACTCGCCTAATTGCTGCGTTCGCGACGACAGTTCCGTCTGCAAGTCTTTCAACTCTGCTTCCTGGTTACCTATTAACCGGTTCAGGTCGCCGATCTGCTTGGTCAGGTTGGCCGATTCTTTGCGGCGCTCCAATTGTTCCTGAACCAGCACCTTTTCGCGGGCTTCGCACTGTTCCCGCATGGATACCTCGGCGCGGTGAACCTTAGGAGAAACGCAGGACGTCAAAAATATACTGGTTAAAAAAACGGTCAGGAGAAGTCGGTGTGACATCATGGTTTGAAGTGTTCTAAGTTTATTAAAAAGGTCTGTCTTATGCGAATAATTACAACGCGGCCTTTCGCCGGATTAGTGTACCGGTCGCCGTGCGGAAATATGGGCAAAGATTTAAAATGGAAACAAAGCGCGCGTCTATTCAGGCATATATTTGAATTTCATTAGGGCTTTACCGATTTTTGCTGCGCCAAAATCAAACCGTATAATGCGACGACTCCTGATTTTCACCGCCCTTGCAAGTCTCACCGCCTGTAGTTTACAAGAAAAAGACGTAGCCGGCTACTGGCAGGCCGTCTCTTTTTTTGAAAATGGTAAAACAGTGACAGCAAACAACCTTGACCTTGACGCTGTTTCCTTGCGACTTACCCCGGATGGCGGGTATGAATTTCACAGCCAGGGATCCTATTACGAAACCGGTAGGTACCGGGTTTCCGTCAAGTATTTATTTCTGACCGATACCACAAGAACCCCTGCTAAAGAACACGTAGTCAAAGTGTTACATCTGTCTGCTGACACACTCAAAATACAAATGAGCCAGGATAATAAAGAGCAGGTGCTGTTTTTGGCGAGAAAGGAGCGATGAGTTATGAGTTATGAGCGATGAGTTATGCCGAGTTTGATCGCTCATAACTCATAACTCATCGCTCATAACTCATAACTCCGTTCTAAAACAAACCTACCCTTGGCATCCCGGATAACTGTTCCGGCGGCTGTGTGCGGATCGTGTTCAAACATCAGAATGTGCTTGTGCCGTACTGCATCGCGCAGGATTTGCGCTTTTTCTTTCATGGAGAGCAGTGGCCGCACGTCATAGGCCATGATGTAAGGGAGTCCGATATGCCACTGCGACGGGATGGTATCGGCGCAGTAAAAAATGGGGCCGTGTTGTGACTGAATAAGCGGCGCCATCAAAGCCTCTGTATGGCCGTAATAAAATCGCACCCGGAATCCGGGCAAAAAATCGATGTTTTGGCGGACATCGATGAAGCGCAACCGCTCTTTTTCCTGAAGCGGCAAAATATTGTCCGGCAAAAAAGAGGCCTTTTCTCGTTCATTCGGGTTGTTGGCCCACTTGTAATGGCGTTCGTTCGACCAGTAAACAGCATTGGGGAAGGAGAGTTCCACCTCCCCCGTCGTTTCGTTGCGCCACAAAGCGCCACCGCAGTGATCGAAATGGAGATGCGTCAGGAATACATCGGTAATGTCTTCCCGGCGAACCCCGGCTGCAGCCAGGGAATCGAATAAGTTCTCCGGGCCGTGCGGTTCGAAATGGGAGCGGAATTTATCGTCCTGTTTGTTTCCCATCCCGGTATCGATCAGGATTTTCCGGTTGCCGGTCTCCACCAGCAAAGCCCGCATGGCCCAGGTACACATATTTTGCGCGTCCGGTGGATTCAATTTTTCCCACATCCGCTTAGGCACAACGCCGAACATGGCGCCGCCGTCCAGTTTAAAATTACCCGCGTGAATGACTTTGACGTGAAGCATATTTCCTAAACCCGTTCTATGACAATAGCCGTTGCGCCGCCGCCGCCGTTGCAAATGGCGGCCAGGCCCAGCGAGCCGTTTTTCTGGTGGAGCACATTGTTCAGTGTGGTGACGATACGCGCACCGGAAGCGCCCAGCGGGTGCCCGAGCGCGACAGCTCCACCGAATACATTGGTACGGTCGTGGGCCACATTCAACACCTGCTCAAATGCCAGGGTTACCACGGCAAACGCCTCATTGACTTCATAGAAATCAATATCCGACTGTTGCACACCGGCCATTTTCATGGCTTTAGGCGCTGCCACAGTGGGGGTGGTCGTGAACCACTCTGGCTCTTGCTCGGCATCGGCAAAACCGCGGATTTTGGCTATGGGCTTCAGTCCATATTTTTTTACCGCTTCTGCACTGGCTAAAATGAGGGCAGAAGCGCCGTCGTTGATGGTGCTGGCATTGGCGGCCGTCACGGTACCATCCGGGCTGAAAGCCGGGCGCAGGCCGGGTATTTTGTCGAAATTTACTTTTTTAAACTCTTCGTCTTCGGCTATCAGCACCGGATCGCCCTTGCGCTGCGGGATTTCGACCGGTACAATTTCGGCTTTAAACAATCCACCTTCCGTGGCTGCCGCGGCGCGTTTGTAGGATTCAATGCTAAAAGCATCCTGCGTTTCCCGGCTGATATTGTACTTCGCAGCCGTCGCATCGGCGCACACGCCCATTGCTTTTTGATTGTACACGTCGGTAAGGCCGTCTTTGGCCAGGCCGTCTACGATTTCAGCGTTGCCGTATTTGTAGCCCCAGCGGGCATTGGGGATGTAATACGGGATTTGCGACATGTTCTCCATGCCGCCTGCCACTACAATATCGTTGATACCCAGCATAATACTTTGCGCGCCGAGCGTAATGGCTTTCATCCCGGAGGCGCATACTTTATTAATCGTGGTACAGGGTACGTTAGCTGGAAGGCCCGCAAAGACCGCTGCCTGCCGTGCCGGCGCCTGACCGAGATTGGCGCTCACCACGTTGCCCATCAATACTTCCGTTACCCAGTCGGGCTGTACACCGGCATCGGCCAGCGCGCCTTTAATAGCTGCTGCGCCGAGTTGTGTGGCGCTCACCCCGGCTAATGTGCCCCCGAAACTGCCCAATGGCGTGCGTACAGCGGAGACGATAAATACTTCTTTCATGGATATTTAATTGGTACAGGTTAAAAATGCGGCGCAAAGGTACGTCATTTTGCTTTTCAGAATTCAGAACCAAATTCGGCAAAGCGCCATTCCGGTCTGTCATTATTTTTCCAGATTGCGTTGCTAAATTTATTTTATTTTGATTTACAAAATGACTTAAATATGAAAGGCTTTAATTTTGAATTATAGCCAAATAATGTATAACTTTATGACCGATTACTAAAATTAATTCACTGTAAAATAACATAATCATGATGGAACTTAAACGCTTTTCACCACGCGAGGCTTACGCTGCGTATATGCTCGGAGGGGTCATGGTGGATGTACGCGAACCTGAAGCCGTAGCCGCTAAAACCGTAGATATCAATCACCTCGTAACACTTCCGATGAGCGAATTCACGGACCGCTTTGGCGAATTGCCGCACAATCGGCCGTTGATGCTCGTATCGCGCGTTGGCAATGCCAGCAACACCGCTGCCAAATTTTTGTTGGAAAATGGTTACCCCGACGTTGCTATCGTAGATGGCGGGCTAACCGCCTGGGAAGATGAAGGCCTGCCGGTTCGGCAAAATTAAATTACCATATACCCGGGATCAGGGCCTTGCGGTGTCGTGGATATTCTGGAAACATCTCCCTATACCAGCGATGATGTGCCAGTGCGCGTGGCGCCAGGTTAGCGAAGGTCCAAAACGCAAAAGCCGTGCCAGGCAAACTCCAGGTAAATACGGCAAAGCCGATCCATTCCAGTATTTCGCCGAAATGATTCGGGCAACTTATCCAGTTAAAAAATCCGCCTTCCGGAATCCGGTAACCCGTTTCACCGGGTTTTCGCAAACGAATCAGGGCGTAATCGGAATGGATATTCAGCGCGGCTCCTGAGATAAACAGGGCTAACCCGGATAAAAACCGTCCGTCCATGAGCCAATTCTCCGGGTAATCGGCGAACTGGCTGAAAAAATACCCGAATAGAAATCCGTTCATCACATTGAAGCCCATGGCCGATAACACAATCGCCATGGGCATCTTTTTTCCTGAAGTACGCAAAAACCAGGGAAAAAGCAGGCTGCGGTGGGCGTAATGCGCCACAAACAAGCCGATCATTATCCTGGCCGGCATGTTTAGCGTATTTGGCCCAACTGCCATTACGGCAAAAATTGCCACCAACACAGTGCCTTCCATAATGGCCCAACCTAAACGGTTATCCACCAACGGCCCCCAACCGGGCCGGGTGTGCCGGCCAAAAGGTGCTTTTACTTTTAACAGGTAAATAAAAGTAAAAAAACCGACTGCCATCCAGGCATAAGTCAAGCATTGATATTGATACCAGGACATGGGAAGTTTTGAGTGTTGAGTGTTGAGTTTTGAGTTATGCCGGGTAAGATAACTCAAAACCCAAAACTCAAAACTGCAATCAGTGCATTCTGTCGCCGCGAGGCTTCAATTGTTGCATAATTTCCGCTTCGTGGCGCAGGTATTCTTGCCATCGATGACGGGTCTTTTCTTTTCCAAAATAGTTTTCCGCCAGGTCGAGAAACAACCGGTAATGACTGGCTTCTGCTACCATAAACTTATGATACCAGTCGCGCAGCGAATCCTCGGCGCAGTACAACGATAGTAAACGAAAACGTTCGCAGCTGCGGGCTTCGATAAGGGCACAGGTAAGCAACCTTTCAAGCAGCGCCTCTTCCCGTGAACCGCCTTTTTGCTGAAATTTCAGCAACTCGTTTACATATTCGTCCTTGCGTTGACGGCCGAGCCGGAGTCCGCGTTTTTTTAGTTCGCTCAGTACCATCCGGAAATGTCCCCACTCTTCGGTCACCACCGGCGCCAGTTCTTCCACCAACTCCAAGCGCTCCGGGTATGCCTGGATCAATGAGATACATGCAGTTGCGGCTTTTTGCTCGCAGTAGGCATGATCGGTCAGGATTTCCTCCAGGTCAATTTCGGCCAAATCCACCCAACGGGGGTCGGTGGGAAGTTTAAGGCCGAGTTTTGTGTTTTGTAAAGTTGCGTCCATGCAGCAAAGGTACGCTGATCGCGAAAAATTTACCTTTGCGGTTTATTTCAATAATTTATGGAAAAACTCAGCATGGCGGCCCTGAATCGGCCTAGTCCGGAAGACTTCAAAGAAAAAGCGAAGTTGCCACTCCTTTTAGTGCTCGATAATGTGCGTTCAGGATTGAATGTGGGCTCCGTATTTCGCACGGCGGACGCTTTTGCGCTGGAGAAAGTAGTATTGTGTGGTATTACAGCCCAACCGCCTCACCGGGAAATCCTGAAAACAGCCCTTGGAAGCACGTACTCGGTGTGTTGGGAATACACCGGCCAAACGACCGAAGCCGTGTCGCAACTAAAAGCGGCCGGGTACCGGGTGTACGCTATCGAGCAGACGACAAAAAAAATTTGGTTGCAGGATTTTACCCCGGAAACGGGCGAAAAATACGCCTTCGTATTGGGCAATGAAGTAGACGGTGTAGACGACGACGTGCTTCATCTGTGCGACGGCGTCATCGAAATTCCGCAATTCGGCACCAAACATTCGCTCAATATAGCGGTTGCGGCCGGTATCGTTGTGTGGGAAGCGGCCCGGAAGATGATGACTTAGAGCGTGTTTAAATTTCAGTCACCGGGCTGCTTGCAGCCCGGTGACTGAAATTTAAACACGCTCTAAGTTTGCCACAAATGCCCTGCGATTCCCGACGGCGTTTTACCTTTGCGGGCTTTTAGCGCACATTTTGTTCTTTTTGGGCTTTCGGAAACCTGTTTCATTCCGAAAATGCTTGTTCATCAATTAATTAAATATTTACAAAGTGAAAGTTTTCAAATTTGGCGGCGCCAGCCTGAAAGACGCCGCAGGCATAAAAAATGTTGCCTCCATATTACAACGGTATAAAGGAGAGTCATTGGTCATAGTGGTATCCGCCATGGGCAAAACAACCAACGCCCTGGAGGCCGTTATCGAAGCACATGTGAAACAAACGGGTAAAGCCCAGGAACTGTATAATGCCCTGAAAGAACATCACTATTCGATCATGCGCGAGTTGTTCGAGGCGGGAGATGAAGTGTTCAGCCTTGTCAACGATACTTTTGTGGAAGGCGAGTGGATGCTCGAGGAAAAACCTTCGGAGAATTACGATTATCAGTACGACCAAATTGTGTGCGTCGGCGAGTTAGTATCTTCTAAAATCGCTGCGGCGTATCTGAGTAAAGTTGGCTTGCCGACCCATTGGCTCGATGCCCGCGATGTGGTGGCAACCGACAATACTTACCGGGAAGGCTGGGTGATTTGGGATAAAACCAAAACCAATGCGCAGAAAAACATGCTGCCTTTGCTGCAAAAGGGCGGTTTCGTGCTCACCCAGGGGTTTATCGGCTCCACTTCGGAGAATTTCACCACTACACTTGGCCGCGAAGGTTCGGACTATTCAGCCGCCATTTTCTCTTTCTGTCTGGATGCAGAAAGTATGTCGATCTGGAAAGACGTGCCCGGCGTGCTGAACGCCGACCCGCGTTTGTTTGAAAATGTGATCAAACTCGACCGCTTGTCATATAAAGAAGCCATCGAGATGACCTATTACGGCGCCCAGGTAATTCATCCAAAAACCATCAAACCCTTACAAAACAAAAATATCCCGCTGTACGTCAAGTCCTTTCTCGATCCCGAGGCGCCGGGCACGGAAATCAGCAGTGATACGGAGGAAACTTATCCGCCGATTATTGTGGTGGAAAAGAACCAGTCATTACTGCATATTAGCACCACAGATTATTCTTTCGTGGCCGAACAACACATGGCCCGTTTGTTTGCCGAACTGGCCGCATTGCGCCTTTTTGTGAATATGATGCAGAATACGGCCATCAGTTTTACGATTTGTGTGCCGAATGTCCCGGATCGTCTGGAAAAATTTGTCAAAGATATTGCCGATCAATTCCGGGTAAAACAGGAAGACGGGCTGGAACTGATTACCATCCGCCACTACAACGAAGAAACGATTGCCAACCTGAAAAAGGGGAAAATGGTATTGTTCGAAGAGCGTATCCGCAATACCCTTCAGATGGTGATACGAAATGTACCGACCGTGGAGCGAAGGGAGGTGGAACTGGAGCGGGCTAAAGGTTGAGAAATTTCTGCCGAATTCGTTCGACTGCCGGGTTCCTGTCGAATACCCATAAAACCATTGTTGAAAGCAGTTGTTCTTTACACGCTTTTTAACGTGGGTGTCTTCCAGGCGCCTGTACTATTTATTCCTGCCAAATCTTACTTTCTCATGATGTTTTCTACTCTGTCCGGTATTCTCCCGGGCCGTTTTTTACTACTTCCGTTGCTTTCTTTTCTGTTCCCGGTTCTGATGACCGCACAGGTTCCGCAGATGCCGCAACAAGGCAATCGTCCCGCAAATATGGCGCAATACAACATCGGCCGTTTTTACGGTAAAGTGTTAGATGAGTCCACCAAAAAAGGCCTCGGTTATGCGTCGGTTCAATTGACCGCCATGCGTTTCGACAGTACCAGCCGTTCCATGCAGCCCCAAGTGATTGCCGGCCAATTGACGGAACAAAATGGCGATTTTAGTCTGGAAAACCTGCCTGTGATGGGGCAATTTACCCTCAAAATCAGTTATATGGGTTACGCTTCCATCGAACAAAAAGTCTCCTTTGGTTTAGAACGGGGCAAGCCGGCAAATGGCGCGGGTGGCCCGAATCTGAATAATGTAGACAAAGACCTGGGTAATATCATGCTGGCAGTCTCCAGTCAGATGCTGAAAGAAGTTACGGTCACCGGGGAAGCATCCGCCGTCAGCCTGGCGCTGGACAAGAAAATTTACAAAGTTGATAAAGACGGCGTAGCCGCCGGCGGCAGTGCCGAGGATGCGCTCAAAAATGTGCCCGCACTCACGGTAGATATCGACGGGAACGTGTCGATCCGCAATGCTGCGCCCCAGATTTTTGTGGACGGCCGCCCGACGACCCTGACCCTGGATCAAATACCCGCAGACGCTATCGACAATATCGAGGTGATTACCAATCCCTCGGCGAAATACGATGCCTCGGGCGGCAACGCCGGCATTGTCAATATCGTACTGCGTAAAGATCGCCGCGTCGGTTATAACGGCAATATTCGGGCCGGCATCGACATGCGCGGACGACCCAACCTGAACGTCGACCTGAATGCCCGGCAAGGCAAGGTGAACGCCTTTATCGGCGGCGGCCTTAATACCGGAAAGACGCTTGGCAACGGGGAAACGGATCGATATAACCTCTTCGGCGCCCCCTTGACTAACGTTTTTCAAAAAAGCGAATCCCAAAACAACCGCCTTTTTGCTTCCTTTCGTGGTGGCATCGATTGGTTTATCGACAACCGCAACACCCTGACACTGACCGGCAATTACCGCGGCGGTCGATTTCGCTCCTTCGACGACCTGGAAATCCAGACGGATACGCTCACGGGCGCTTCCGTATCAGCTTCCAGCCTTGCAACGCGCAACTCAGACAATACACGCCAGTGGCAAAACGTGGGCAGCCAATTGTTGTACAAACACCTGTTCCCGAAGGAAGGTAAAGAATGGACAGCGGATGTCAATTACAACAGCAGTCGTTTTGAGAATGAGGGCATATTTATAACAAATTACCTCCCGTCTACCTCGGAAACGCGCCAAAAACAAGACGGCGATGGCGGTAATGAATTTATAACCTTCCAAACGGACTATGTAAATCCCCTCACCAGCAGCATCAAACTGGAGGCCGGAGCGCGAGCGGCAATTCGCGATTACACCAGCGACAACAGCAGTTTTCAGTACAATTATACCTCCGGCGAATATGTACGTGCGCCCAACTTTGCTGATCGCTACAATTTCAACGACCAGGTGTACGCGGCGTACGGCACCTTCAGCCAGTCCTTCCCTAAATGGGGCTATCAGGCGGGATTACGCGCCGAAAGTTCGCGTTACAACGGCACCCTGCCTGATATTGATTCCTCTTTTACCAATCAGTACCCATTGAGCCTGTTTCCCAGCCTGTTCCTGACGTATAAATTGAACGAAGAAGACCAGGTGCAGGTAAATTACAGCCGACGGATCAACCGGCCTAATTTTTTCCAACTGAACCCCTTCCCCGACTTTTCAGACTCCCTGCTGCTGTCGCGGGGCAACCCGGGTTTGTTGCCGGAATTCACGAATTCGTTCGAAATGTCCTATCAAAATATCCTGAACAAGGCGCACAATTTGCTGGTAACGGTGTATTACAAAAATGCGACAGATTTGATCACCGGTTATCAATTTGCCGAATATAACGCGGCATTGGACCGGGATGTGATCGTATCCACCTACGCCAACTCCAATTCGAGTACGGCTTATGGTGTGGAATTGATTTTTAAAGACAAGTTCTGGGACAAGTTGGAGTTGACGACCAATTTCAACTTCTACAATTCACAGGTAAATGCCAAAAACATCGAAAGCGACTTGTCGAACGAACAATTTACCTGGCTTTTTAAAGAAAATGTGAACCTGAAACTGCCCGCCGAATTTATGCTTCAGGTATCCGGTCAATACCAAAGCCGCACGGCTTTCGCCTTGAACAATGGCGGCCAACGGCATGGTGGTTGGGGCGGCGGTGCCAATTCAACGGCCCAGGGTTATGCCATCCCGAACTGGTTTGTAGACGTTTCTATTCGCAAAGATTTATGGAAACGGACTGCCAGTATTACTCTGAGTATGCAGGATATTTTCCGCAGTCGCCTGAGCGGAAGTCACAGCGAGTCGGATTTCTTTATCCAGGACAGCTGGCGCCGGCGCGACCCGCAGTTTGTGCGGCTGAATTTTTCCTGGCGATTCGGAAAATTCGACGTTTCGTTGTTTAAGCGGAAAAATACCAAGTTCAGTACGGAAGGAATGGAAGGCGGGTTTTAACAGAAGGAATGGAAGGCGGATTTTAACAGATTTGTTGCGGTGGATGGCTTTTTTATCGCCAAAGCCGCCCACCGCAACAAGTCTAATATTCGTTTTTTACCTTTGCGGCTAAACTTCCCCTGACTGTGCAATTTATAAAGCGCATGCTGCGGCGATGGTATTGGTCCATCCCACGCTCTGAAGACGGTAAACTCCTCTGGGGGCGGTATTTCCGCCGCCTCGTACTGCGATTGGTTCTGTTGTTTTTCGGTATTACGATCGGATCCACGATTTTGTACCGGTTCCTGCCGGTGCCATGTACGCCGCTTATGTTCATCCGCTGTGTCCAGCAGGCGCAAGACCCAAATCGGCCGGTGCGCTGGGAAAAAGACTGGGTGTCTTTCGACGAACTCTCGCCCAAGTTGCAACTGGCAGTCGTCTGCGCCGAGGACCAGGAATTTCTGGAACATGTCGGCTTTGATTTTGATGCTATTGAAAAAGCTTACAAATTCAATAAATCGCACAAACGTAAGCGAGGCGCCAGCACTATCAGTCAGCAAACGGCCAAAAACACCTTTCTCTGGCCCGCCCGTTCGTGGATACGGAAAGGCCTGGAGGTCTATTTTACCTTTTTGATCGAGGTGCTCTGGAGTAAAGAGCGCATCATGACGGTTTACCTGAATATCATCGAATTCGGCGATGGTATTTATGGCGCGGAAGCGGCGTCGCAGCGTTTTTTTAACAAAAGCGCTAAAAATCTCAATACCTCGGAAGCGGCTTTGTTGGCCGCTATTTTGCCAAATCCGCTGAAACGCTCCCCCATTAAGCCCTCCGGCGAAGTGCGGCAGCGCCAGCAATGGATCATCAGCCAGATGCGTATGTGGGGTGGTAAAATAGATTTTGAGGAACCCAACACGCCAAGAAAGGAAAAGTAGTTTCGAGGGGAATGGTTTTGTTTAGCCTGCCCGGCGTGTTTTTTCTTTGAAAAAACACGCCGGGCAGGCTAAACAAAACCATTTACAAATTTTTACGGGAAGGCACACTTCGACTACTTCATAGCATTTAAAATCCTTTTACCAGAATCTGTATGGCAAAGCATAAACAGGCGAAAAGACATACTATACCCCTGCCCACTGAATCGATACCGAAACCTGCCATGGATTCGGCGCCAATTGTATCTGCATTAATTGAGCGACCAGTGGTTGCCATTATCATTCTGGTAGCAGCGGTGGTATTGGTGTATGCCGCTTCCGTGAATAATGGTTTTGTGTTTTTCGACGATGACAAAGCTATCCTGTACAACCAGGCTTTGCAAAATCCTACTCTGTCAAAATTTTTCAGCGGACAAAATCTGGGCATGTACGCGCCTGTTACCTGGATCGGCTACTGGATCGGCAGTCTGATTTCGGAGCAGGAAGCCTGGGGGTATCATTTGCTGGGGCTCTTGTTGCATGCCACAAATACGGCGCTGGCCTACCTGTTTCTCCGGCAACTGTTGAACCGGCATTGGCCCGCTTTTTTTGCTGCGGCATTGTTTGCGCTGCACCCGGTTCAGGTAGAGGCGGTATCCTGGGCTGCGGCACTCAGCACCGTGCTGTTTTCAACGTTTTACCTGTCGAGCCTGATCGCTTATCTGAACTGGAAAAAGACCCCTACCCTACTCTGGCTGGGAATGTCGCTCGGCGCTTTTGTTTTGGCGTGCCTGGCCAAATCGGCTGCCGTGACGCTGCCATTGGTATTATTAGCGATAGATTTTTATCAATCAAAAAAACTGATAGGAAAATTTTGGCTAAGTAAAATTCCGTATCTCATATTTAGTATTGCTTTCGGGGTATACACCTTTGTTACCCGCGAACAGGAGGGGCACGATATTGAAACCGCTTCCAGTGCCTTTTCTTTCGTCGACCGCTTCTGGATGGTTAGCCAAACATTGCTGTTTTATCCGGTAAAATTGTTGGCGCCGCTCGGGTTTTCCGTGTCCTACCCGTTTGTCAAAATAGGTGACGTATGGCCCTGGACGTATTATATCGCCCCGTTAGTGCTTATTGCACTAGCAGTCCTGGTGTGGAAAAAAGCCAGAACGAATTACGATGTTCTGCTCGGCGTTGCCCTGTATCTCCTGCCCTTGAGTGTTATGCTACCCTTTCGGACGGTCGGCAGTTTTGAATTGCGCTCCGACCGGTATGTGTATTTGTCCTGCCTGGGGCTGTTTTTGCTACTTGCCGTGTTTCTGGAGCGTCAGAAGCCGGCGATACGAAATGGAGCGCTGGCTGGGCTCGCCGTTATGCTCGGTTTTTTGACATTTCAACAAACTAAAGTCTGGAAAGACGGTATTGCGCTGTTTGAAAATTGCGTCAAAAAAACGCCGCAAGCTGCCCTTTGTCAGTGCAACCTGGCTTACAGCGAACTGCTGAGTCTCGATTTTCAGAACTCCGTTTATCACTATACGGAAGCGCTGAAATATGACCCTTCCACCGTGGAGGCTTACAACGGCCGGGGACAGGCTTATTTTCAACTGAAAAAGATTCCGGAAGCGCTGGACGACTTCAGCAATGCCATCCGTTCGGGCATAGAAACACCGAAATTATTCCTTAACCGCGGCAAATGCCTGGTCATGCTCAACCGCCCGCAAGAGGCCTTGCCCGACCTGAATCGAAGCATCGAACTGGAGCCGAAATCGCCCGAAACGTATTACTTTAGGGCAGTTGTGCACGAAAAATCAGGCGCACCGGATCAGGCTTTAACCGACTACAACAAGGCGGTGGAATTGAAGCCGGATTATTTGGAGGCCCTGGTCAATCGCGCCCTGATTCTGGTTGGCGCTCAGCAATTTGAGGCAGCCGTAGCAGATTACACCCGGGCATTACAAATCAACCCAAACATGGAAATGATACACAACAACCGTGGCTATGCCCACCTCAAAAGCGGGCAGCCGGCCAAGGCGCTGGAAGACGTGAATAATGCCCTTTCCATCAATCCGAACTACGCCAAAGCCTACCAGACCCGCGCCGTGATTTACCAATCGCTGGGGCAGTTCGACAAAATGCAGGCTGATATGCTCCAGATGCAACGGCTCCAACAAGGGAAATGATCCGCAAGTACAACGGTTTGTTAATTTGCCCTGGAATGCGGCCATTGGAAGTATTTTTGCCGCCATTAAGTCATTTTTCCATCCACATCAAATACCCATGATAAAAGCGATACTTTCTTTTTTGTGTTTAATCCTCTCATTGTCAATGGCCCTGGCCCAGGGAGGCTCACCTGTTTATGAATTTAAAAATGGCAACTGGTACAATGGCAGCGGGTTTGCCGAGGCTACCTGGTACAGCGTTGGCGGTAAACTCACCAAAAAGAAGCCGGCTAAAGTAGATGAGGTCATCGATCTGGCCGGCCGATGGGCCGTGCCGCCGCTCGGCGATGCATTTTGTGCCAGTGTGGCCGACAACCCTTCCGCCAAAAATCAATTGAAATCCTACGCAGACGAGGGTGTTTTTTATCTTCAAATTCTCGGCAACACCCAGGAAGGGCGCAAGGCTGTTGAGCCCCTCGCGAACAAACCGGAAAGCCCGGATGCGCTTTTTGCAAACGGCGCCTTTACCTGCACCCTGGGCTACCCCTTTTTGCAATATGAAGGCCCGGCGCAGGGGGTACGCAACCCGAAACTGATGGCGGAGCAATATGGCAAAATCAAAGAGGGCCGGAAAATGGAAGGCGACGGCTATTGGTTTGTCGACAGCAAGGCAGCACTTGACAAGATTTGGGACAAGGTAAAAGCCCAAAAGCCCGGTGTTATTTCTATTTATCTGCTCGACGCCGATAAAAGTGGCGGTAAAGAAACCAAAGGCCTGACCCCGGACGTGGCCAAAGCGGTGGTCAAAAAAGCCCACAAATCCGGCCTGCACGTATTTGCCCATGTAGAAACCGCTGCCGATGTAACCCTGGGGATCAAACTCGGTGTCGACGGCTTTGCCAACCTGCCCGGCCATAATTGGGACGGAACCGGAGATGGCAAAAAATATGAGCTATCTGAGCAGGATTTAAAAAAACTGGCTAAAAAGAAAACGCCGGTTATTCCCTTATTCTCGCACTTGCAGACTCAGAATCCACGCCCCGGCGCTCAGGAGTATCAGATTAAAGTAATGAAACAACTGCTGGATAACGGGGTGAATGTGGTCATCGGCTCCGACGATACACAACGCACCATCCGCGGCGAATTGAATTATTGGTACCAAGCCGGCAATCTGGACTATGCGCGGACCCTTCAAATTCTGTGTGTCAATACCCCGCAGGCCATCTTCCCCAAACGCAAAATCGGCCGGATTGAAGAAGGATATGAAGCCAGTTTTATTGTGCTCAGCGACAACCCGCTGAATAACATCCTGAAACTGCGCGCCATCGCCTTCAAAGTTAAAAACGGGACACTCTTAAAGTAATTCACGGTTTTTTCTTGTAAGTGCCTATTTAAAAGGGGGTGTCAAAAGAATTTTTTTAAAAAATTCTTTTGACACCCCCTTTTAAATAGGCACTTACCTTATAATTAAATGGCTTGTATTAAATCGTATTGCGTCACGATATGCATGCCACCGGAGCGGTCTTTCGCAATAACTGCCTGGCTATTTTTGTCGATATAACGGTTCAACTGGCTAATCGGCATATCTTCCTGTACGATGGGGAATGAAGCGCCCATCACTTCGCTCAGCAGTTTTTCAGCATTATGCATGGGGTTTTCCAGCAGGATATGCAACACCTGCCGTTCGGTAATGGAGCCGGCGATGTTTTCGCCATCCATCACGGGTAGCTGGCTGATATCGTGCGATTTCATCAGATTGAATGCGCTTCGCACCGTATCGGTCATTTGAACGGCGATAAACCGACGGTCTTTTTTCCGGGAAATGATGTCGCTGACTTTCAGTTCTTCTTCCAGAAATCCGCGTTGTCGCATCCAGTCGTCGTTATAGATTTTGCCGACATAGCGGCTCCCATGATCGTGGAAAATGACGACCACCACGTCGTCTTTTTTGAGTTTTCCACGCAATTGCCAAAGCGCGCCCATAGCGCTGCCCGCAGAATAGCCCAGGAGTAAACCCTCTTTCCGGGCAAGCCGGCGCGCCCACAATGCAGCCTCTTTGTCCCCTACTTTTTCGAAGTGATCGATCAGGGAGAAGTCGACATTGGCAGGAAGAATATCTTCTCCAATGCCCTCGGTGATATACGGATAAATTTCTTTCGGATCGAAAACGCCGGTTTCGTGGTATTTTTTAAAAACGGAGCCGTAGGTATCGGCGCCCCAAATCTGGATTTTCGGATTTTTTTCTTTCAAGAAACGCGCCACGCCGGAGATGGTGCCGCCGGTGCCCACTCCCACCACGAGATGGGTTATTTTACCATCCGTTTGTTCCCATATTTCCGGCCCGGTCGACTCATAATGCGCCTGACGGTTCGACAAATTATCATATTGGTTGCACCAAAATGAGTTGGGTATTTCTTCGCTCAGGCGACGGGCGACGGAGTAATAAGAACGAGGGTCTTCCGGCTCCACATTGGTTGGGCATACGATCACTTCGGCGCCCAAAGCCTTCAGAATATCCACTTTTTCCTTGCTTTGCTTGTCCGTGGTGGTAAAAATACTACGGTAGCCACGCACACAGGCTACCAGCGCCAGGCCCATGCCGGTATTCCCGGAGGTACACTCGATAATGGTGCCACCGGGCTTCAGATCGCCGCGCGCCTCCGCATCGTTGATCATTTTTACTGCCATACGGTCTTTGGTGGAATGGCCTGGGTTGAAAGTCTCCACTTTGGCCAGCACCAGGGCCGGAATATCGTCAGCCACCTGATTGAGTTTTACTAAAGGCGTATTGCCGATGGTTTCGAGGATGTTTTGTTTATACTGCATGAATCGTTTATTTGAGTTGTTTTTATTGCAAATGGGCCAGCATAATATTTCGGACCCTGTCTTTTAATTCCGGTATATCTTCCGTACGAATGCCCGAGGTTTCGATCGGTTCTTCCCAAATAATCCGAACGGTGCCCGGTTTCAAATCGATTGAACGGGCAGTAGATGCGATATCTTTGATGTTTACGATGGTCTGAATGGCAATGGGCGCTTTGGTTTGAATGGCGATCCGGAAAGCGCCATCGTAAAAGGGCGCCAGGGGTTCGCCTGTCCGGTTGCGTCCACCTTCCGGGTAAATAAAAATACTCCAGCCGGCTGCCAGTTGTTGTTTCAGTTCCACCACACTGCGGGCGCGGCTCATGGCGCTCCGGCGATCGACCGACAGGCACATTTTTTTTACCACCCATCCAAAAACCGGCACTTTGTGTAATTCCTGTTTGGCTAAAAAACGGAATACGCCCGGAAAAGCGGCAGCATTCACGATAAAGTCGAGGGCTGAATTGTGGTTGCCGATAATGACATACGACCGGGTAGCGTCTAGTTTTTCCCGACCCACAATTTTCACCCGGATACCCACCAACGATAAAAAGGTGGGTGTAAAAACATGGTGCAGGAACGTAATATTTCGCCTGAGGGACTTCTCTTCCGGCAAAAAGGCCATATTCAGGAGAAATATGGGCATAGTAATCGCCATGAGGGCGAGAAATAAAACCATTGCATAAATGGCCCAAAGATTCCGGAATATCCGCATGTACTTGTTTTAGCGGCGCAAATTTACCGCAAAAATCGTCAAATTCACCGGGCGACTTCAAGTCAACCGGTGAATAGCCCTTTCAACTGGTAATTATACCCACCTCCGCTACCGCGGAATTTTTCACATACTCCTGTCGGAATACCTCGGGCGACATGGCGGTATATTTTTTAAAGAACCGGGTGAAATAGGCGTTATCTTCAAAATTCAACAGATCGGCGATCTGGGAAATGGTCATATCCGAGTTGACCAGCAGACGTTTGGCTTCGAGCACCACCCGGTCGCGGATGAGTTCGCCGGCGGGTTTTCCAATGACTGAATTGACCAATGCGTTCAGGTGATTGGGGGTGATGTACAACATTTCGGCATAGTCGCGTGGCAGGCGTTTATCCCGGTAATGTGTTTCGATGAGCCGTTCGAAGTTGCGCAAAACAACTCGCTGGTGCCTCGATATGCCGGTTACGGTTTCCAGGGGCAGTTGCCGCGACAACAGGACCATCAGCTGCAACAACATGCCCCGCAGTATCTCCTGCTTAAAGGCATTGTCGGCCTGAAATTCGCGCAACATTTTCTCCATCAGTGCATGCGCTTCATCGCAACACTCCGTTTCCAGCAAAATGGCAGGGCTCGAACTTACCGAATTGAACAAAGGAAATTCCTGTACAAAATTCGGATTATGGCAAATCGCCGTAAAAAAACTCTCGTTGAAATTAATGATGTACCCTTCGGTGCCCGGCTCGAATTCCCAGCCGTGGATTTGGCCCGGCCCCATCGCATACATTTGATGGGGTTTCACCTGAAACTGTTGGAAATCAATGGAGTGCGTCCCTCCCCCCTCAACAAACAACACGATCTGATAAAAAGCGTGCCGGTGCGGGAATTGAATATCCGGGTTGGCCTTTACAAAATCACTGATCCTGGTAACCAGAAATTCGGTGACACATTGATCAGCGCCGAGCAGATTACAAATACTGTATGTTGGAATTTTCTTTGCCATAGTAAAACACAAAAAGTGGGTAGGGTATTCAAAGGTCCGGAAGCACTATGCCTCTGGACATTTGAACACCCTACCCTGTCAGAATCTGCAAGTTATGCCGGTTACGCGGTACCGTGTAGTATTTTATTCCAATACAACCACGGCAAAACGTGTCTTTTCAGTTGGTACATCGACCAGCGTTCTTTGGATTGGTCGAAAGGAAAGGTTTCCATCGGGTTGTTATCATAGTCAAATTCAGCAAGCACCAACTTGCCGTAACCGGTAATCAGCGGGCAGGAGCCGTAACCGGTATACTTGGCGAGCGCCGGTTTGCCGGTACTAATCTGACTTAGCAGTTGTTCTACCAACACAGGTACCTGTTTGCGCACCGCAGCGCCTGTTTTGGCATTCGGCGTGCTGGAAGCGTCGCCGATGGAATAGATGTTTGCGTAGCGATTGTGCTGCAACGTAAACTTATCCACATCCACCCAGCCAAAAGGATTGTCCGGAACAGCCAGCGGACTATTTTTGACAAAGTCGGGGGCGCTCATAGGGGGCGTCACGTGAAGCATATCGTAGTTGGAGGTGACTTGTTCCACTACTTTACCATCCTTGTAAACATCAAAAATCGCTTCTTTGCTGTCGGGTTTAACCTCTACCAGGTTGTGCAAAAAATGCGTTTTGATACCATAGCGGTCAATGACTTTGTTCAGCGTAGCGGCATATTTGGGAATCCCGAAAATAACGCCGCCGCCCGAGTAAAAATGCACGCCAATATCGCTCAATACACCTTGTTTGCGCCAATAGTCGGATGCCAGGTAAAGGATTTTTTGCGGCGCGCCGCCACATTTAATCGGTGTGTTCGGGTTGGTAAAAAGGGCTTTACCCTTTTTCAGGTTTTTTAATAACTCATAAGTGTACGGCGCGCTCTGGAAGAGGTAATTGGAGGTGATACCGTTTTTCCCCACGTTGCCATCCAGGCCTTTTATCTTTTTCCAGTCCAACTGGATACCCGGGCATACCACGAGATAATCATAGGTGTACCGGTTGCCAGCCGCTGTAACGAGGGTGTTTTGTTCCGGCTCAAACGAGGCTGCCGCCTCCTTAATCCAGGTAACATTTTCAGGCATTACTTCGGCTTCGGTGCGTTCGGTGTCGTTGATATCGAACACCCCGCCGGCAACAAGCGTCCAGGCGGGTTGATAATAGTGCTTTTCTGCGGCGTCAACGATGGCGATGTCCATTTTTGAATTTTTGCGCAAAAGCTGGGCAGCCAGTGAAATACCCGCATTTCCGCCGCCGACGATCAGAATTTGATGGTGTTGTTTCATTACAAAGTTGTTTTGTTGTGCCTCAAAGATCGCCGGTATGCTCCGGAATATTTTAGTACGACTCAACGCCGTTGTTGCACTAATTAGCGATTCTGTTGTGCGGCTCCCTTTTGTTGCGCTTTTTCAATGGCCTTTGGATCGTATTTCACATTCAGATTGATCCACATCAGCCGGGAAACCCGAAAAATGTAAACAAAATTAATGGCCAGAAATGCAATCAAAAAACTGAATGAGGCCAATTGGCTCCAGTCGAGAATCCAGTGAAAAAGGCCCACAAAAAACAAACAAAACCACGCCGTCCAAATATAGGAAATGAACATAGCGCCGTAGTAATAACCCGGCTCGGGAAAGTAGTTGAGTTGGCATTTGGGGCAGGTATGGAGCATGTCGAATGGTTTGACAAACGACCAACTCCCGGTTTCAAACATCTCGCCTTCATGGCACCGCGGACACTTCAACGCGAAAACACTGTACAGTTTAGAGCCTTTTGTAAATAATGCCATATATAATAGGAGTGATGAACTATGAGTGATGAGTGATGAGTTTCCAAACCGTGTTTCTTTTCTCGCTTGACAAATGGCGACTAAAAATGCAAAAATACGAAACGGGCGCCCGAAAGCGCCCGTTAGGCGAAAACTTTGTGTGAATCCGGTGTAATCTATTTCACTACATCCGCCGGCTTCACAAAAGATTCAATGGTACGCGTCAGATCGGCGGCAGAAAGAACGCCCGAGCGCCGCCATACCGGTTTACCGTTCTGAAAAAGAATCAGGGTAGGCACCGACATGACGTTATAATTGGAAGCGATCACCTGGTTGCGATCCACGTCCAATTTGAATATAGTGGCGCGGTCGCCAATGCGTTTTTTTACATCTTCGAGAATGGGCGCCAACATGCGGCAAGGGCCGCACCATTCGGCAGAAAAATCAACAAGTACAGGCTTGTCGGAACGAATCATTTCAGAGAAAGTCATAAATTTTTGTTTTTATGCTGCAAAAGTGCGGCTTCCCTGCGCGCCGTTGTTAGGACGGAAAAATGGATTTGTTGTACTTTTCAGAGAACAGGCCATTTCGGCATACTGATGAATGTCACTTACCTTTATGACCGCGGTCATCCGGGCAGTTTTGTGTTCCGCCCGACTTTTGACGGGCAAAAAACAAAAACTGCCGCTCCATGCGTAAAGCGACTACCCTACCCCATGCCAAACCTGTGCCAGGCGCTATCCTGACCTGCTACCATTGTCAGGAAGTATGCCCCGACGACCGGTTGCACATGGAGGACAAATACTTCTGCTGCGAAGGCTGCCAGATGGTGTATCAAATCCTGAACACCCACGACCTGTGCCAGTTTTACACGTTGGACGACCGCGCCGGACTCTCCCAGAAAGTACGCCGCGATGCCCGCTCTTACGCCTGGCTGGATGACCAGGAAGTGCGCCAACGCCTGATCCAGTTTTCCGACGGCCACACCACCCGGGTAACGTTTTATTTGCCGGCCATGCACTGCGCATCCTGCATTTGGCTCCTGGAACACCTCTATAAACTGGACACGGGCGTCGTCCACTCCAAAGTCAATTTCCTGAAAAAAGAAGTCACCATACACTTCGAAGAGGCTAAAACCAACCTGCGCAGCCTGGCGGCCCTGCTCGCCAGTATCGGTTATCCGCCGGAAATTAATCTCGGCGACCTGAACGATGAATCCAAGTCCAAGGCGGTAGACCGCTCGTTGTATTATAAAATAGGCATTGCCGGATTCGCTTTTGGCAATATCATGCTGCTCAGTTTTCCGGAATATTTGGGCCTGGAAAAAGAACTGGAGTCCTGGTTTTTTGGCGTTTTCGGTTATCTGAATCTGGTACTGGCACTTCCGGTTTTGCTGTATAGCGCACGCGATTATTTCACCTCCGCCTGGACCGGCTTGCGCAACCGGCACCTGAATATCGACGTTCCCCTCGCGCTCGGTATGGCCATGCTGTTTGGGCGCTCCGCCTGGGAAATCATCGGCGGCACCGGCGCCGGTTATATGGACTCTTTTGCCGGATTGGTGTTTTTCCTGCTCACCGGGCGCTGGTTTCAGCAAAAAACTTACCACCAACTTTCGTTCGAGCGCGATTACAAATCCTATTTTCCGGTTGCCGCTTCGCGCAAAAACAGCGACGGCAGCGATACGGCCACCCCCGTCAACCGGCTGGAGCCGGGCGACATTATCATTGTGCGCAACGGCGAACTTATCCCGGCCGACGGTATCCTGCTTCGGGGAACGGCCAGGGTAGACTATAGTTTTGTTACCGGCGAGGCCGATCCGGTGGCCGTTTCGAGCGGCGCCCGCATATACGCCGGCGGCAAACAAAATGGTGAAACTATCGAGATCAGCCTGACTCGCCGGGTAAACACCAGTTACCTGACGCAGCTGTGGAATGATGAGGCGTTCAAATCCAAGGCAAAAGGCCACGTCAGCCTGCTGGCCGACCGGGCCGGACGTTATTTTACGGCGGTTATTTTGGGCGTTGCCGGGCTCTCTTTTCTGTATTGGGCGCCTTCCGATTTGGGCAAAGCCGTGAATGCCTTTACCGCCGTACTCATTATTGCCTGCCCTTGCGCCGTGGCCCTGTCTATTCCGTTCACCATGGGAAACGTCCTGCGTATTCTGGGTCGAAACCGGTTCTATGTCAAAAACACCAACGTGTTGGAGGCATTTTCGGCGGTGCGGGCCGTAGTGTTCGATAAAACCGGTACGATTACCAATTTATCTAAAAATGTCGTTCAATTCTTCGGAAAACGGCTGTCCGGCGCCGATCAGGTTGCCCTGAAATCGCTGGCGTACCAAAGCAGTCACCCGCTGAGCCGGCAAATTGTGGAATCCATGCCGGAGGTGCCGGTGGAAACCGTTGAAAATTTTGTTGAACAGCCGGGGCAAGGTATTTCCGGGCGGGTTGCCGGAAGTACCGTCCGCCTGGGCTCTGCGGCGTTTATATCGGCTAATCAACCCGGCCAAAAAGGCGTTTTTGCAGAAAAAGACGGTGAAGTGTGCGGCTATTTCGATATTAAAAGCCGTTTCCGGGAAGGCCTGCCGGAAGTGTTGTCGTATTTCAACAGTCAAAATGCCGGCGCCACCTTGCTTTCTGGTGATAACAACCGGGAGCAGGACGCTTTAACTGCCTATTTTAAAGCGCCCGGCACGTTATTTTTCAACCAAAGCCCACAAGACAAACTCGATTTTGTCAAAAAAACACAACAAGAGGGCCGCCAGGTGCTTATGTTAGGCGACGGGCTCAACGATGCAGGCGCATTGCGGCAAAGCGACGTAGGTATCGTGGTCGCAGAAAACACCAACAATTTTACCCCGGCCTGCGATGCTATTTTACATGCGGATGAGTTTCACCGGCTGCCAAAATTTCTATCCCTTGCCGGCTGGGGCATCACCACCGTAAACAGGGCCTATTTGCTGGCCGCATGCTACAATGTTGTGGGTTTGAGTTATGCCGTTACCGGCACTTTATCGCCCGTCGTAGCCGCTATTCTGATGCCGCTGAGTTCCATTACCATCGTGCTCTTCGGTTTTGGCATGAGCCATTGGAAAGCGTGGAGGCTTGGGTTGTTGTAGCAAACGTTCGCAAATCAACCCCGGAACTGACCTTCATCATTTCGCCGCCTGTATCGTCGCACCAAATTTGTAGCGTAAATATTTGATTATCAAACGCTAAATTAAAAAAGATGAAAATCCGGATATTTCGTGAACAGACAATTTCCGAAGTGCAGGAAGCTTTTGCGAAGGCATATCCCTTCTTGAAATTAGTCTTTTTTACCAAACCGCACAAGGCATTTAAAGGGAGTCATGCCAAATTCCTGATTGAAGATCGCGGGATTAAATTGGCTTCTTTGGAAAAACAACCCAAAGACGGGGTACTTTATCTGGAGCCGGAAATGCCGGTTTGGCAGGTAGAGCGGCTTTTCGAGGAAGAGTTCGGGCTTCATGTTCAGGTTTTTCGCAAATCCGGTAATACATGGCTGGAAACCAGCGTAACCGATAGTATGTCTCTGGAACAACAGAATGCAAAAGGCAAAGCAAGCGAAAATGTCCATTTCGAGTTCGTTGATCCAATCGACTACCGCGAACAGGAATAAATTTTTCCATCAGAAAATTAAACGACATGAAATCCATCCTCGTTCCCACCGATTTTTCCAAATGCGCTTCGAATGCCTTTAAATATGCGTTGGAGATTGCCCAGGCAACCGGCGCGGGGATTACCGTGCTCAACGTAGTTTTCCCGAATGAAGGCGTCGACAACAACGTTTATAACGCCTTTTGGTCGGATGAATACATCGCCGAAAGAACAAAGGGGCTCAAAGACTGGGTTCGCCGGATTGTCCGTAAAGGTCAGTTTCAAAATGTCGCAGTCAAAACCGAAAGCACCATTGGATTTCCTGTCGCGTCTGTTTGCGAAGTAGCCGACCAAATGGATGCCGATTTAATCATCATGGGTACCACGGGTGCAACGGGGCTTCGCGGGGTATTTCTGGGTAGTATCGCTGCCGGCGTATTGTCGAAAACCCGCCGGCCGGTATTGTCTGTTCCGATAAAGGCAGATCAAAAAAAAGGTACGGATGCCGTTTTTGCCACCGAGTTCCGGTTTAAGGTAGACGAGCGTTCGTTATCGATACTGAAAGAAATTTTGTCTTTGAAAAAAGCCAAACTGCGGATTATCCATATCATCGATAAAGCCGGCGAACAAGTCGATAAATCACGGGAGCAGACGCTGAGTCACAAGCTGGAGGGCATCCCGCACGATTTTCACTACCTGCACGATCGGGACGTCGCACAAGCCGTTTCCAATTTCGTCGAGTCTACGGATGCCAGTGCTTTGGTGGCCATTGCGCATGAACATAGTTTATTGCATCGCTTGTTTTTCGACAGTATCACCCGGCGGTTTGCCCACCGGTTGCACGTGCCGATGCTGACGCTGCATGATAGTTGAGGATTTAGATAAAAATCGCTTTGAAGTGTGACGGAGATCATCGTAAACAATAACATTTTTAATACCCGTAAAACCGCCCTGTTATGCAATCGACAACACCCATTTCTCGGATCATGACCCGAAAACCGGAAACCGTTAAGCCATCGGATACGATGGAAGATGTCCGGAGAATTTTTGAAAAACGCGGCTTCCATCACATTCCGGTCCTGGACCAGGGTAAACTGGTCGGTTTGGTTTCTTACACCGATTATTTACAGCTGATCCGAAGCATCTTTGACAATTCCCAGGAAACAAGATTGAATGAAAAAGTACTGCACGCGACGGTAGTGGAAGACGTTATGACAAAGCACGTATTGTGCCTGTCGCAGGATGATACTGTCGAGAACGCGCTGCTGATTTTTAAAGCGAATCAGTTTCATTCGCTTCCGGTAGTTGATGCGCGTCAGCATTTGGTGGGCATCATTACCACTTACGATCTGATGAAAGTATTGGAATCCGTTTTTGCCGAACAGGCAGAAAAAGTGGATGACCCTACCTGATCGTTTTATTGTTTCGGTTTTTGTTTTTTGTTAATGATAAATGCTCCTGCGCTTTTTTTGCAGGGGCATTTTTCGTTTAGACACCACAATTATTACAAGCGTTGCACCACGGCAAAAGGTTTTTTTACCCGGTGTATCTGGCCTTGTGGAGCAAATATTTCCAGGAATAAAATATAAATCCCGGGTCTTGAACGGGCGCCGTCGTCCATTTCTCCATCCCAGCGCAAAGCGCCCTCCGTACCAACCAATTCCTGCCGCAACAACCGGCGTACCGGAATCCCCTCCGAATCATAAATGGTCATCGTAGCAGCATATCCCGACGCAGGCAACGTGTAAAAAATGTCCAGAAAATCCTCGAACCCGTCGCCATCCGGTGACAGGCGCGCCGGATCGAGCCGAACCAGGTCATCGCCCGAAGGATTGCCCGAGGCGCCACGTTGTGAGTTGGGCAAGGTGGGCGTACCGGCCGCGCCTGAAAGCGTACGTGCGGCAGAGGTCCAGTTGGACGGGTCGTTAGTAGCGCCTTCCGGGCGGATGCGCTCCAGCGCTACCCCTTCCCGTTCCGAACTGCTCAGCAGGGCATTGTGAAAACCGGCTTCATAATCGAAAGAATCTATGGTCAGCATATTTCCGCCATCCGACCACAACAACGTGATATTGCCCGCATCATCGGGCAAGGAAGGCAGGGAAATATCAAAAAGATGATTGGGCCGAACATTGGCGAAACGGCTTTCAATATCAGCCGGGTTAGCGGTAAATACGGCATATTCGCCTGGCAAAAACAGCCGGCTCAAGGAAATGGCCACGATATTGGCGCCTCCGGAAAAATTGGCCAGGGAAAAATCCGGCCAATTGAAAATCTTGTTGCTCCGGTTGTACAATTCTACAAAATCCGAGCCGCCGGTCGCCGGGTTAAACAGTATTTCATTGATCACAATATCCGACGGCGCCGGAGTTTCCGGTAAACCCACATATATCGAATCCTCTGGCGACGCAGCATTGCCACTGCAATCCGTGAGTAGAACGGTGGCCGTAACGGCATATACCACCCCGCTTTGCAGCGATTCGGCCAGTGTCAGCAGTACCTCCCGCCGGTCGGCGGAGGCAATCTGGGCCGATAAAATGGTACGCGACGGAATAATCTGATACGACGCGGTGTTTGCCGCGGTGTTTTTATCCAGCCCTTCGGAAAAAACAGCGCGCAGCGATGTGGCACTTTCCGGAAAAACGGCTAACAACTGCGGGGATTCCAAATCGGGCGTATTCGAAAACGACGCATTTTTACGTCCCGGGGTGCCGCCTGGCGCTACCGGGCAGGATTGCCAGTTTTCGCGCCCCAAACAAGGCACGGCTGGATTGATCCGTTCCAGTGTCCAGCCGCCGTCGCTTTTGCCGGTTGTGGTATGCCACCCCACTGAATACGTCACCTGATCCACCGTTAGCCCGACGGCATCGGTGAGGGAGAGCGCATCGCTGTCGTTGTTCAGGGAGGGGAATCCCGATACGGCAAGCAGATTGGGGACGGTTCCGCCAAGCAATGCAGCCCCGGCAGCCGTACTCAGCGCCACAAATGAATCGGGAAAAAGCAGATACGCGGGCAAAAGCTGCGGGGCGCCGCCGTCGGACAAGTATAACGTGCTGAGATCAATGATTTTATCGCTTCGGTTGAAGAGTTCCAGCCATTCCGTTTCCGGCAAGCCCGCTGACGGCGTGGGGTCAGCCATAATTTCGTTAATCAGAATGTCGGATTCAGAGGCGGCCTCCACTTTTACAAACTGAAAAATAGCCGTCTGAACCCCGCTCACATTGCCGAGTGTATCGGCTATCTGATTGGTCTCCAGGGTATAAGTTCCCGTATTAAGTCCGTTGGATAAAAGCAGCGACACTTCCTGCCGGCCTGTCCCGGTGAAACTCACGGAGACCGGCTGCCCTACCCCGGCAATCGTATAATGTGCCGGATCGAGTGCCGACACGGAGTCGAGCGCCTCGTCGAAAGATACCCGTACCGTGTTTGCGTTATCGGCCTGGGCGGAGAGCAGCGCCGGCGGCGCCTGGTCGGGCACATCGGGTAAAATGGATAAGTTGTCGAAGAAAAATTTATCTTTTCTGGTGGCGGTATACAGGCAATACACGCCGAAAAAAAGATTCGGCCCGGCAGGATAGGTCGCATCGATGGCCTCCCCTTGCGGTTGAAAGGCGCCGTTGCCCGCGGCGGCCTCGATTGTCCAGTTGGCCGCGCTTGAACGTTTGACCCGCAACCGGATATCGACCGGTTCGTTGGCCACAAATCCCGATATTCCGGTGGCGAGCAGGGTTCGCGCGGCGCCGTCCTGCCGGTACAGGCGAAGGGCGTCAATGCTGCCATTTTCCCCAATTTCTAAATAATAACCATTGGATACAAGCAAGTCCGCCTGATCGGCCAATAAATACACCCGCAGCAGGTTTGTCGCCGAAGGCGCAAATTCGAGGCGCAGCTTGAGCAGCCAAACGGCGCTATCGGGAATGATTCCGCCAACGGCCAGCAAAGATGTGCCTGCATCGGGGGCGTTAAGTTGCAATTCGCCGGCGGCATTAATGATGAATTCGCCGGTTTCCCCCTGCCAGGTTGGATTTTCAGTAAAATTTCCGTCGGAAAAATCGTCTGTAATTTGAGCAAACAACCCTTGATTCAGGCATAAAAAGAAAAGGCAAAAACCTGTGGCGTATGTTTTAAAAGTAGTCATGCGTTTAATTTTGGCCCTCGAAAGGTACGGTGGCTTGTTCTTTTGCGTTAGCCAAAAAACACCAGATCAAAATATCGCTATGATACGATGGATTCTTTTAGCCCTTTTGCTGAGTATTGCTGCTTGCCGGGATACGCAGACGAACCCGGCCAAACCGGGATTATTGGTTGTTTATGCCACGGCCTTGCGCGAGGCGCCCGGCGAAAAAAGTGCGGAATTGATCCAGTTGGAACCCGGTGATCCGCTTACTGATCTGGGGCAAGTCAGTTCTTTTATTTCGGGTATAATCCTGAACGACACCCTCAGAAACGAACCCTGGCTGCAAGTGCAAACGAAAGGGGGCCGGCAAGGCTGGGTATTTGCCGGGGCGCTGCGTCCCGCCGGTCAGGATATAAAAGGCGTTCAGCAGTGGGCGTTGAACAAACGTTTCACAGCATGGTTCGGCCCCACCCTGGCACAACGCTGGGCATCCTGGGCACAAGCGCCGCCGCCCCAAAATGACAGCACTGCGGCCGTTTTTTTCCGTCAGGGACTGGCCTTGCGCGATACCCTGAATTTGATCATCAGTCGTAGGGTTACCCGCGATCCGGAACAACCGTTGCCGGATTTGTTTTGGCTGGGCGAATTGTCGCCCTTATTTATCGTCCAGCAAATTGCCGGTGGCGCCACGTATTATCTCTTTACGGATTATCGCGTTTTGGCAAAAATGGCTGCACACACCGAAGGCCTGCAAGACGACGCGTTCGCGCGGGTGTGTACGGAAGTGTACCCGTCCGACAGTATCGAATCGGTACTGCCCGTGTGGGTTTTTCCAGTGAGTGCCGAAGCCGGCCGCAGCAATCTGGGCGGTGGAAATCATGTAAAAACACTCCGGTCCATCGATGAGGCGCTTCAGGCCGGCGACCTTTTCCGGCCCGAGTTGCTGGCGCTGAAAGACCGGATACTGGAAGATATTTCCGACAAAAACAGCACTTACTGGCAGCCTCAGGACAAGATTCTGGCCGAAGTAGGAAAAATCCTGAAATCGGATTTCAAATGTTTGGACGACCGCGACCGTATCGCGATGGAAGCGCGGCAAAAAATGTTTGAAGCTTACGCGGACAATGGCATCGTGCTGAACTTGAGGAGTGGGAAGTAAAAATTTTAGGCTTAGTTTTGCCGCAGCATATAATCTGACTCAATAAAAACATTCCATGGATAAAATGATCGCGCGTTTCCCCGAACAACTGGAGGAGGCGCTTCGTATTGCCGAAAAAGTTTCTTTAAATAAACATACTTCGCCGTTTCGTTCGGTGCTGATTTCCGGTTTAGGCGGGAGCGGCATTGGGGGCAATTTTGTGCAGGACCTGGTCCGCGCCGAAATCAAGTTGCCCATTGTGGTCAATAAAGGATACGGCGCACCGGCCTGGGTTAATAAACACACGCTCGCCATCTGCTCCTCTTACAGCGGCAACACGGAAGAAACGCTCGCCACCTTCGAACAACTGCTCGGCGCAGGCGCCAAAATAGTTTGTGTGACTTCTGGCGGAAAACTGCTCGACTTAGCCAAACAGCACGGCATAGACTATGTGCAGGTTCCCGGCGGTTGGAGCAGTCCGCGTGCCTGCCTGGGTTATTCAATCGTGACACAACTCGGTGTATTACGCGGCGCCAAACTCATCAGCAGCCGGATATTCCGGCAGATCGGCGCCGCACAAAAATTATTGGTTAAAGACCAGGGCGATATCCGCAAACGCGCCGAAAAACTCGCCGGTTTCCTGGTTGAAAAAACGCCGGTGCTCTACATTGCCGATCACATGGAATCTGTGGCCATGCGCTGGCGGCAGCAAATTAACGAAAATGCCAAAATGCTCTGCTGGCACAACGTCATCCCGGAAATGAACCACAACGAACTTGTCGGCTGGCGGAACAACCGTCCCGACGTAGCCGTTATTTGGCTGCGCAACCGCGACGACTTTCCCCGTACTGCCGTGCGTATGACCATCAACAAAGAAATCGTGGAGCACCTGAGCAACACCTCAGTAGAAGTGTATTCCAAGGGTAAATCGTTAGCCGAAAAGACCCTTTATCTCGTACATCTCGGCGATTGGATGTCGTACTACCTCGCGCTGGCCCGCGAAGTTGATCCGGTCGAAATAAAGGTGATCGACTATTTGAAAGCGGAGCTGGCAAAGGTTTGAGTTTTGTCTGCTTTTGGATACTCAATACCTTAAAAGTAGAAAGAATTTCTTACGAACAAGTCACCAAAGATGTCTCTAATTACCCTTGATCTCTCTCCTGCCGCGCCTTTTCTTCACCCGGAAGAACTCTCGGCACTCGAACCACAAGTCCTGGCTGCCGCCAAAATGCTGGACAGCCGCACCGGCCCGGGCAATGATTTCCTCGGCTGGCTCGACCTGCCGGTGAAATACGATCGCGCCGAGTTTAAACGGATCAAAGCTGCGGCAAAAAAAATCCAGCGTCAAAGCGATGTGCTGATCGTGATCGGTATCGGGGGCTCCTACCTGGGCGCCAAAGCCGCGCTGGAGTTTTGTGAGCATAGTTTTTACAACAATTTGCCCAAAAAGCAGCGTAAAACGCCGGAAATCTACTTCGCCGGCACCAATATCAGCGGCACCTACCTGACTCATTTGCTTGAGGTGGTCGGCGACCGTTCTTTTTCGGTCAATGTAATTTCCAAATCAGGCACCACTACGGAGCCGGCCGTCGCATTTCGTATTTTCAAGAAAAAACTGGAAGAAAAATACGGCAAAGCGGGCGCCCGGGAACGTATTTATGCCACGACGGATCATGCGCGCGGCGCCCTGAAAACGTTGGCGGACCGCGAAGGCTACGAAACCTTCGTGGTACCCGACGACGTAGGCGGGCGTTATTCCGTACTCACCGCCGTGGGTTTGTTGCCTATTGCCGCGGCCGGTGTAGAGGTGGATCAACTCCTGAAAGGCGC
>CAUJEY010000059.1 GCA_963169325.1 Bacteroidota bacterium | reverse complement strand
CTTTCCAGACCTTCTCCAACACGATGCGGATTGAAACTGAGCGGTCACAGGGTTTGGACAGTTGTCCATACCTCTTTCCAGACCTTCTCCAACACGATGCGGATTGAAACTGGTGCTGCATCGCTGCCGCAAGATTGGACAAAAACTTTCCAGACCTTCTCCAACACGATGCGGATTGAAACTCACCGGTGGTGCCGTTGCGAAATTTCATCACCCACTTTCCAGACCTTCTCCAACACGATGCGGATTGAAACAAATGAAGACGGGCACTAAAAGTTTGTGCATCATAACTTTCCAGACCTTCTCCAACACGATGCGGATTGAAACCGGCACACATTGCCATTGTCCGAGCTATAATTATCCCTTTCCAGACCTTCTCCAACACGATGCGGATTGAAACAACTTTGAGGCAAAGACAAATTGCACGCCGTTATCTTTCCAGACCTTCTCCAACACGATGCGGATTGAAACACTGAGTCTTGAAACTCCACAATAATCTCATCCTCACTTTCCAGACCTTCTCCAACACGATGCGGATTGAAACTTAGATTGCCTAACTTGGAAACAACCTGTTTATTTCTTTCCAGACCTTCTCCAACACGATGCGGATTGAAACAATAGCCAATACAGATTGAATGGCTCTGTAACCCATCTTTCCAGACCTTCTCCAACACGATGCGGATTGAAACTGGTTTCCGGGGTAACTGCGATAATTGACTTCTCGACTTTCCAGACCTTCTCCAACACGATGCGGATTGAAACATAGAGCTTCTTCGAAGCTTATATCTATGATTTCTACTTTCCAGACCTTCTCCAACACGATGCGGATTGAAACGCGTTAGGGTGTGACAATGCGTTTTCCACCACAGCTTTCCAGACCTTCTCCAACACGATGCGGATTGAAACCTGACCGTTTTCTCCTCTTGCACGGCCTTGCAGCACTTTCCAGACCTTCTCCAACACGATGCGGATTGAAACGAGCGCGATTACCCCCTTCAATATTTCCCGTTAACATTGCCAGATGGAAGAACTGACACGTATTACGTTTAACGCTGCGGTTATGGGTGGGAAACCATGTATTCGGGGAATGCGGGTTACCGTTGGAATGGTTGTTGAATTGGTAGCCGCCGGTTATTCGGCGGAACGTATTTTACAAGCCTATCCTTATTTGGAGGTGGAAGATATTCGCCAATCGTTATTATATGCCGCCTGGCGTTCGGAGGAACGGGGAATGCCGCTTGAAGCAGCATAGCCACTAATGCAAAGGCGCCAAGCGTAATACAAATTCGGATACAAGGTTGGTTGTCCGAAGATGGCGAAGCACATTGGATCATTCACTATGTTAGCCGTTATGCCGATGAATTAAAAAATGGAGGAATATAACGTCCAACGAATTTTAGCGGTATTGCCGGGTACTCAATGTAATTACTTGTTTGGTAGCCGTGCAAGTGGCCAGGCCAGAACGGATAGTGATTATAATGTAGCGGATCTATCAACCCCAAATTTACCTGCCTGCATCCGAAAAATGATAATTTTCTGAATTTCTTATCTCACAAAATTGAAATAATCACTATTTTTGCCCTCTAACCAGCGCTCTTTGACAAGGCTGACTTTTCTTTTTCCAATCCGTGCAGGGATATGCTGATGGCGTGTATCCCTGCACGGAATATTTTTAATTCCAGACGAACATCATATCCAGTATGATGAGGATTGAAACTCTTAAAACCAGCAAGGGCCAACAAAAAAGGCCCACCCAGTGAGCCAATTCCTTCCAGACCTGTCCAGTATAATGAGGATTGAAACTGCTTCTTTGATTTCCTTGTTTGCTAAAAAGATAACTTCCAGATCATATCCAGATATAATAGGATTGAAACGCCAACAAAAAAGGCCCACCCAGTGAGCCAATTCTTTTCAGACCTTCTCCAACACGAAGCGGATTGAAACAAAACATTATCGGTATACGACCCGCAGTGTAAATTAACTTTCCAGACCTTCTCCAACACGATGCGGATTGAAACAAGCAAGCATCTTGTGCATTTGCAGGCATTTGCTGTCTTTCCAGACCTTCTCCAACACGATGCGGATTGAAACATGTAAACGTCAACGTCGTCAATGTACGGTATCAACTTTCCAGACCATAGCCAGACATAAGAGGATTGAAACTTTGCCCGCTCTTTTTGCCGCCAAATCCATTCAGCACTTCCAGACCGTATCCAGACAGAAGAGGATTGAAACCGCTTTGCGTTATAATCGTCGACATATCGATTGTGTAACTTCCAGACCGTATCCAGACAGAAGAGGATTGAAACTTGTTATGAACATTCCTGTGACAAACATCGTTATTCCTTCCAGACCGTATCCAGACAGAAGAGGATTGAAACATTAAGCAGATGTAGAAGAATTTCTGTTTCATTTCTTCCAGACCGTATCCAGACAGAAGAGGATTGAAACACCAAAACTGTTTTTTTCATTACGCTCTTGCTTTACTTCCAGACCGTATCCAGACAGAAGAGGATTGAAACTGCAATAGGTTGTAGTTCTCCAAAATATGCGCCTTCGCTTCCAGACCGTATCCAGACAGAAGAGGATTGAAACGCGTTCCGCTGTGTTGTTGTCATTGACGGCAATCCAAACTTCCAGACCGTATCCAGACAGAAGAGGATTGAAACTCGTAAAAATCTTATCACATGAAACTCATGCAATTATCTTCCAGACCGTATCCAGACATAAGAGGATTGAAACCTCAAATAGGTAATTGTATAGGAGAATTTCACCTCTGCCTTCCAGACCGTATCCAGACATAAGAGGATTGAAACGGTCTTCCATATTTATCTGTTTAATCGATCATCACTTCCAGACCGTATCCAGACATAAGAGGATTGAAACTCACTAAACTTGTAAGATTCTTTCATAACATCTTCCACTTCCAGACCGTATCCAGACATAAGAGGATTGAAACGTCGGACCACCCCTCGAAGCCTTCATGCTCCATGGCTTCCAGACCGTATCCAGACATAAGAGGATTGAAACCTGACGGAAGAGGGTTGGAAATCTTTTAAATCAACTTCCAGACCGTATCCAGACATAAGAGGATTGAAACGCGGCCACACCAGCTGCCCGGTTTTCTTTCGGCGTCTTCCAGACCGTATCCAGACATAAGAGGATTGAAACCAGTTAAGGTAAAACACGCAAGTGGTAATACTAAACCTGCTTCCAGACCGTATCCAGACATAAGAGGATTGAAACTCTAAAGTGTTCGTTGTATATAGGATTCCATTCTTTCTTCCAGACCGTATCCAGACATAAGAGGATTGAAACTTGGAATATTGTTTTATGTTAGCGGTTTCAGACCATCCTTCCAGACCGTATCCAGACAGAAGAGGATTGAAACTTTGGTTATTAAATACGATTATCCGAACATTAGTTGCTTCCAGACCGTATCCAGACAGAAGAGGATTGAAACTTCGTTGGAAGCCATTCTTCCATCCCATTGAATTCCTTCCAGACCGTATCCAGACAGAAGAGGATTGAAACAATCGCAAACCACTGCGATGTTTACCAAAGTTAGTCTTCCAGACCGTATCCAGACAGAAGAGGATTGAAACCAGAGCCGCCATTATTGATGGCTTTTTCTACACACCACTTCCAGACCGTATCCAGACAGAAGAGGATTGAAACGGTTTGAGAAAAGATATTTTTGCACTCCTCCACCGACTTCCAGACCGTATCCAGACAGAAGAGGATTGAAACGCCGGTGGCGTTTGAATCCGATGGAGTAGTGTACGTCTTCCAGACCGTATCCAGACAGAAGAGGATTGAAACTCAGTTCCTTTTGCTGTTTATTCAGTTCGGTTAGTCTTCCAGACCGTATCCAGACAGAAGAGGATTGAAACAACCGTTTACGGGTTGCGGCTGTTAATTGGTTTATGCCCTTCCAGACCGTATCCAAACATAAGAGGATTGAAACTTAAGCGGTACATATTCCACCCCGGACTGATTCACCCGGCTTCCAGACCGTATCCAAACATAAGAGGATTGAAACACACCCTACACCTCCAGATTCATTTTCTTCAAAACTTCCAGACCGTATCCAGACAGAAGAGGATTGAAACCCCACTCCTCGAGCATCTTAATCATTTCATCGCCGCCCTTCCAGACCGTATCCAGACATAAGAGGATTGAAACTACCTCACAATTTCAATCTGTCGTTTCTGGTCGACTTCCAGACCGTATCCAGACATAAGAGGATTGAAACAATACGACCGTGCCGGGGCCGTTAATCGTAATGTAGTCTTCCAGACCGTATCCAGACATAAGAGGATTGAAACGATATATAATAAATTGTTAGGGGGTAAAAGAAAAGCTTCCAGACCGTATCCAGACATAAGAGGATTGAAACAGCCTGAATCGTGATTTTAAAGAATTTTACAGAATTATCCACGATTTCGGGCGCTGTGGTTGGCGAAAAAAATAGCGCACGCATAGCGCAAAATCCTGTTAGTCCCGGTTCGAACTTGTTGGATGTCCTTGCCAGATTCTTTTTTTGCACTTACCATTGTGGTATGACAGTTACCCATCCATTTGATGATTTGATCAATTTTCTGGCGAACATGGCGCCGGAGCAGGTGTTGGCCTTTCGCCCGTCGGAAGCCACGATTAAACGCGTGCAGTGGTTGTTGGATCACGAAAAAGCAGGCGATATTACAGCCGAAGAGCACGATGAGTTGGAGCGGTACCTGCTACAGGAAGATCTGATGGTGATTGCTAAAGCGCGCGCACGCCTGCAACTTTTCCGTTCATGAGCAGAAATATCCCCGAATACCGCAGTACCCTTAATTACGTCGAAATCAACTGTTTCCAGACATTATCCAGTATAATGAGGATTGAAACGGCGCCTTCCCGCGCCCAAAGCCGTGTGCTTCCGCAAGGCTTCCATCAAAGGCCGTGATGTTGAAGGTGCTGCCGGTTATACTTCCGGAGTGATCGGCAGTTTAATCTTACCTCCACGATCGAAAACCCGCCTCACCGCATTTTCCCCGTCATCATTTCCACCGTCGACGCCGGACTTCCATCCGGGTCGCCAAAGGTTTGGAAATTTGAAATAAGACGGGGTGGCCGGTTTCGGGTATCCGGTTGGAACGTTTGCTGCCCAATCCCGACTTTTTGGTTCAAGCAGCGAAAGCAGGTAAAAATAGTTCTTTACCTTCGGCCGTACCAACCCGGTACCCTTCAACTTCTTTCGCCTATGTTCCGTCATTTTTCTACCCTCTTGTTTTTCTGTTGCCTGGCCGCCATTTCTACCGCGCAAGACCTCCATTTTTCGCAGTTTTACCTCAACCCCCTGCAAGTGAACCCGGCCCTCACGGGTGTTTTTGAGGGCGATTTGCGCGCTATGGGTTTGTACCGCAGTCAATGGAGCAGCGTACCGGTGTCGTACCGCACGTATACCGGGGCGGCAGATATGAAGGCCCTGCAACGGGGCGCTAATATGTTGAGCGGCGGACTGATGATCCAGCACGATCAGGCCGGCGATGCGGGTATGAAGTGGACGCAGGTGGGGTTGTCGGGCGCCGTTTCGCACGCGTTGAGTGCGCAACAATCCCTGTCGGTCGGTTTCGGGCTGGCGGTGGTGCAGCGGGCTTTCGATATTTCCGGACTGACGTTTAAAAACCAGTGGACCGACTATGTTTTTGATCCGGGCCTGCCGTCGAAGGAAAATTTCAACCGGAGTTCCGGATTGTCGCCCTCCCTGTCCGGCGGCCTCAACTGGCACTTTTCGCAGCCCGGCACCCGCACTGCCGTGGATGTCGGCGCCGGTGTTTTTCACCTGAACCGCCCAAAGATCAGTTTCAGCGACAGCCCCGACGAGCGTTTGCCTATGCGAACGGCCGTAAATGCAAATTTTAACCTGCCCTTAAACGAATTTTTGGATTTGGTCGTTTTTGGCTTGGCACAGCGTATGGGCAAGGCGCAGGAAATGATAGCCGGTATCGGCGCCCGCTTATGGCTGATCCCCAATGAAACGGCTCTGCAGTTCAGTCTGGCGAACCGTTTAAACGATGCCGTCATTCCGGCCGTTCAGGTTCAGCGCGGCAACTGGACCGTAGGCTTGAGTTACGACCTCAATATTTCCGATTTTGACGTAGCCACCAATAAAAGAGGCGGCTTCGAAGTAGCCGTGGTGTATCGTACCTTGCCCGCCCCGCCCGTGAAAACGTTTAAATCCTGCCCCATTTTCTGAATCTAAAACCTTCAAAATCAGTGTTGTGTAATTTAAGTTGTTTGGTATTTTGCTCCGCCCGTTCAACCCCACCCCCATCCCCTCCCCCGAAGGGGAGGGGGGCTTGATTTCGTGTTTTTTTAGGGTTTTCGTACTCGGAATCATTGAACGACGTGAATGTGCAAGCCCCCCTCCCCTTCGGGGGAGGGGATGGGGGAGGGGTTGAACGGGCAGGGCGAAACACCAATAAACTTAAATTACACTATACTCAGAAACCTTCAAACCCTCAAACCTTCAAACCTTCACCCCCCCAAACCCATTTTACAAACCGAACATTATATGAATCTAATCCATCTTATGCACCCTCTTACCGTTCGTTGCCCAAAACCGAACCCGGCCTTCTTTATTCTTTTGCTCTGTCTCTTCCGGAGCCTCGCCCCGATGTCCGCCCAATCTGCCCGCGCGTACGAACACGCCGGCGACGAGGCGGTAAAGCGCAAGGATTTCGGCGCGGCGATCCAGCATTACGGCGCGGCGCTGGAGAAAAAAAACGAAGACGCTGACCTGATCTGGAAATACGCCGAATGTGCCCGCAACCTGCACTCATACCCTTTGGCCGAAAAAATGTACCGCCAACTGAGCGGCACGGCCAAACGAAAAAAAACGCCGCCGCTTTTGCAGTACCGGTTGGGTGAAGCGCTTAAAAATCAGGGCAAATACCCCGAAGCGGCCACTGCTTTTGAACAATTTTTATCTGAAAATCCAGCCGGGGTGGAGACCGCTTTTGTCGACCGGGCCCGGGTTGAAATGGAAACCTGCCGCTGGGCGGGCAGTCAGACACCGCCGGCGCCGGTGGTGGAAGTGGTGAATGCGGGTAAAGGTATCAACAGCCCGTTCAGCGACTTTGCACCGTATATGAGCGGCGACACCTTGTTTTTTTCGTCGTATCGTTTCGATAAACGGGGCGATAAAGCGACACCGCGTACCAAACTGACCAAGGTGATGTATTCCATCCGCAACGGCCGGGCCCGCGAGGTCAGCCGCGGATTCCCTGCCACCGACACCGCCCATATTGCCCATACGGCCATTTTGGGCGAAGGCCATTTTCTTTTTGTCAACCTGTGCAAAAACCTGAACGCCTCCGATATCCGCTGCGAACTATACCTGGTGGTCAAAGATATTCGCGGGCGCTGGGGAGAGCCCATGCGCCTGCCCGAACCGGTTAATTTGCCCGGCTACACCACAACGCAACCCTCCATTTCTTATGATTCGACGTCGGAACAGCTCAATCTGTGGTTTGCCAGCGACCGGCCCGGCGGCAAAGGCAACCTCGATATCTGGTACATGCCGCTCGATACCAATTGGTTTTGTCCCTGCAATGTGCCCGTGAGCAGCCGTAAACCGCCGCGTTTGCCCAAATTCGATCAACCGGTAAATTTGAGCACAGCGAACACGCCCGAAAATGACGTGACGCCGTTTTACCATGCACCGGAGCGGACCTTGTATTTTAGTTCACAGGGCCTGCGCGGGTTCGGCGGTTACGATATTTTTAAAAGCAAACAGGACAGCGCGGGTTTCTCGACACCGGAAAACATCGGCCCGGGTTTAAATTCCAGCTATAATGACCTGTATTACGTGTTGCGCCCCGACGGTAAAAACGGCTACCTGAGCAGCAACCGGCCCGGTTCGCAATACCTTGATGAAAACAATAAGTCCTGCTGCAATGATATTTTTATCGTACGGTTCCCCGAACCACCAAAACCCGAAGAACCCCTGGCGCAAACGCCCGAACCCACACCGCGCGTGCCGGTCACACGCCCCATGATACCGGTGGAGCGTTTGATGCAACCCGATCCGGTACCGACTAAACTGGCCGATTTTGTGGGTTTGCCCCTTTATTTCGACAACGATGAGCCGGATAAACGCACCCGCCGCGTGAAAACGGAAAAAACGTATGTACAAACCGCCCAGACCTACCTGGAGCGGCAGAACGAATATCGCGAACGGTTCGGCGCCGGGCTTGCCGAATCAAAAAAAGAGGCTGCTGAAGAACAAATCGACGCTTTTTTTGAAAACGAAGTGCGCCGCGGGTTTGAACGTTTAGACCAATTGTGTGAATTATTGCTCACTCGCCTGCAAAATGGCGAACCGGTGGAAGTGATCATCAAAGGTTTTACCAGTCCGCGCGCGGAAAGCGAATACAATGTGGCGCTCGGCAAACGGCGCATCAGCAGCGTGCGCAATCACTTTGAAGAATATAGCGGCGGGACGCTGAAATCCTACCTGCAAAACGGTCAACTTAAAGTAACAGAAGCCAGTTTTGGAGAAACCACGGCCCGCTCCGGAATCAGCGACGACCTGCGCGACGAACGGAATTCTATTTATCACCCGGATGCCGCACGGGAACGACGTGTGGAAATTGTTGAAATACGGGAAAACCAATAATTTTTTATTGCGAAATTTTTTTTGATCTTTCCAAACACATTCGTTTAAATTTGCCCGAAAACAGCACCTGGTGTATTTGGCAGTAATAAAAACTTTTGCTGTACTTTGCACCGATTTTCAAAACCAACATTCTCCTGCCTTGACCAAGAAACGTGTCATTAAAGATTACGACGTACTGCCGGAAGATATCATCCGCGCCGTGAAAATGCGTTACCCGACCGGTTACGCTGCCTTTTTAGTGTCGTACACCGACAAAGAAGGAAAAAAAGTATCAGCCCTTCCGTTTGAAGCGGAAGACGCCTATTATCTCATTCGTATGACCATTCAAGAGGCCAAACGATTGGTGAAAGAAGATGTGGACTATGACGACGACGGCGTGCTGCGCGAAGATTTCGCCGATATTGAAGTCGAAAACGAGTTCGACGGCCAGGGCGAAGACGATGATGAAGCCGACGGCCACGCCGAGGAGGACGATCACATTATTGTCACCCGCCGGCGCGACGAAGAAGAGGATATTCCGGATGATACGGAGTATTAAACGCCGGTAAGCTCATTATATGGTTCGGGTAGTTAACGCTTCGGCGCCCCTTGTGGTTTTTAAAACTGCAAGGGGCGCCGTATTTTTTATATTTCAGATTTTTAATTCCTTCGGGTACTCTTCCCTGATTTTTACATCTTTGCTACTGATATTTTGCCCCGCAGGGGCTGCTTAACGTCCACTTCAAAAGTCGTATCGGCGTTTTGCAGGATCGATCGAATCTTTTCATTTTCAAAACGAAAAAACATGAGCGTTGCTACACCCGGCGCCACCTCCGCCAATCTGCAAAAACCCCGCCTCAACTTTTGGCAAATCTGGAACATGAGTTTTGGCTTCCTGGGTATCCAGGTAGGTTGGGGCATGCAAATGGGCAATATGAGTGCTATTTACGAGTATCTCGGCGCTAAACCCGATGAAATTCCCTTGCTTTGGCTGGCAGCGCCCATGACCGGCTTGCTGGTGCAACCCATTATCGGTTACATGAGCGACCGTACCTGGGGCCGCTGGGGCCGGCGCAAACCGTATTTTACCGTTGGTGCTATTCTGGCCACCCTGGCGCTGTTTGCCATGCCACACTCGTCGGCCTTATGGATGGCTGCGGGGTTGCTCTGGATACTGGATGCCAGCATCAATATCAGTATGGAACCCTTCCGCGCTTTTGTGGGCGACCTGCTCCCGGAAGAACAAATTAACCGGGGCTATACCATGCAAAGTATGTTCATCGGTATCGGCAATGTGATCGCGGCTGTTTTGCCGACGGCTATCCTGGCCATTTTTGGCACCGGCGAAAATATTGGAGGTGTGCCGCCTTACCTCGTGGCGGTTTTTAGCATCGGCGCCTTGTGTTACATCAGTGCCGTGCTATACACCGTACGCACCACGAAAGAATATCCGCCGCAAGACCTGGCGGCTTTTGAAAAGATGAAAAAAGAAACCGCCGGTTTTATGCACGGTGTGGAAGAGGTGTTTTCCAATATTTTTAAAATGCCTTCCACGATGCGGCAAGTAGCTTTAGTCCAGTTTTTTACCTGGCCCGGCTTGTTCCTCATGTGGTTTTACTTTACGCCGGCCGTGGCGCGCGATATTTTAGGCGCCCCCGACACCAACTCGCCCCTGTATTCGGAAGGCGTGGCCTGGGGCAATATTTGTTTCGGCCTCTATTCGGCAGTTTGTTTCGCGTTTTCTTTTTGGTTACCCAAAATTGCCGATCGCTACGGCCGCAAATACACGCACATGCTTTGCCTGGCTGCCGGCGCGCTGGGGCTGCTGTACGTGGGTATGGCGCCCGGCAAATACTGGTTGCTGCTTTCCATGCTCGGCGTCGGTATCGCCTGGGCCAGCATTTTATCCATGCCTTACGCCATGCTGGCCTCCACCTTACCGCAGAATAAACTTGGGGTTTACATGGGGATTTTCAACTTTTTTATCGTATTGCCGGAAATCATCGCTACCTTGTTTTTCGGTTGGATCATGGACCACGTATTGGACAACAATCGCCTCGCGGCCGTTATGGTCGGCGGGGGGCTGCTGGCCTTCGCATCACTGCTTTGTTTGCAAATACGGGAGAAAAAAGCGGTTATTATTTAACTAAAAACAATACGAAAATGGACAACCTGATTTACACCCTGATCATCGGCGCCGTCGCGGGATGGCTCGCCGGACAAATTCGCCATGGCTACGGCTTCGGCCTGTTGGGCAATATCGTTGTCGGCATACTCGGCGCTTTCGTCGGTAGCTGGCTGTTTGCTCAGATCGGCGTTCGAATTGGTACCGGCGTGGTAAACCACATCGTTACGGCGGTGATCGGCGCGCTGGTACTGTTATTTTTGATCGGGCTGTTGCGCGGAAGGGGAGGGCGGTAGCCGTCGCGTTAGTGTCTCTTTAACCACATTAGTACACACAGTACACATTAGGTTTAAATATCCAGATGTGTGCTGTGTGTACTTTTTTTTGAAAAGCAGGCCGCATTACCGGCTCAATACAATATTCCACGTGCCTTGCATTCCCGCTGTCCGGATCAATACGGAATAGAGTCCATCGGAGAATTGCGACAGATCGAGCCGCACCTGTTGCTGCTGATTATCATATTGTTCCATCACCTTGCGCCCGGTGGCGTCGTACACGGCGAAATACTTTTCGGCGCCGGCCAATTCAGCCGGAAATGCTGCAAACAACTGCCCGCCGGTAGGGTTGGGAAATACGCCGACCAAAAGTTTCAACGCCGGATCATTTGTTCCACTGACATTACTAACGGAGAATGGGCCGGCCGTCAGGGAACAGCCGGCTGCATCGGTCGTTACCAGGGTATAAAGCCCGGCGCCCACACCAACGAGGTCCTCCGTAGTGGCAACGGGTTGGCCATTCGACAGCCAGAGATAGGTATAACCCGGCTGGCTACCGCTGACCGTTACCTGTACGCCGCCAATTCCCTGATTATCAATATCATGTATGACAGAATCCAGGCCGGTCACCAGTGGGGTGAGAAGGGTCACTACAAAAGAGCAGGAACCTACGTTGCCCTGTGCATCTGCAAAAGTATACGTGTTGGTGGTGGCGCCGGTTGGGAAAACGGAGCCGCTGGGCAGGCCGGAAACCAGCGCGAACTGGCCGCCCAAGCCGAGGCAGTTGTCGGTGGCTACGGGCGCATTGTATTCCACCACATCGTCGCCGGCGCAACGGGTAATATCCGATGCGCACGTGAGGGTAGGTGGCGTGTTGTCGATAATCGTTACTTCGATAGTGACGGAACTGCTGTTGCCGGAACCGTCGGTAGCGGTAAGGGTTACCGTATGAACGCCCAGGTCGCTGCAATCAAATGCTGCGGGAACGAAACTGACCGAAGCCACCGAACAATTATCCGTCGCGGTGGCGCCGACGTTGAGTGGCGTAAGGGTGACGGAACCGGACGGGCCGACGGGTACAGTCGTTGCTGTAGCCTGAATAACCGGCGGCGTCTGATCCAAAGCGATAACGGTGGCTGAAACCGTGGCGGTACATCCGTTAATATCCGTTGCAGTGGCGGTGTAAGTACCGGCGGGCAGGTTGTTTGCCGTGGCGCCGGTCTGGTCATTGCTCCAGAGGATCGAGACGGTTCCGCTGCCGCCGCCGGCCAGTACTGTGGCCGATCCTTCTTCCGCCAACGCACAGGAAGTGCTGTTGACTTCCGTCAGGTCGAGCGTGAGTAGCGGTGGGTCCGTGAGCGTGACAGCGCCTGAGATTTCACAACCATTGGCATCGGTGGCTACCACGGTGTAGGTCCCTGCGCCGAGTCCGGTAGCGGTTTGCTGGGTGCTGTTGTTGCTCCAGGCGTAGGTAACAGGCGCGGTGCCGCCGATGATCATTGCCGTTGCCTGGCCGTCGGATGCGCCGTTGCAACGGGGATCGTTTGTGCTGAAATCAGCCGACAGGCTGCAATTCCCTTCACCAACCTCCACCGACAATACGGCTGTACAGCCATTGGCGTCTGTGACGGTCACGGTGTAAAAACCCGAAGTGAGACCTGTAATGTTTTGGGTCGTTTCATCATTGGACCATTCATACGTATAACCTGGGGTTCCACCTGCCGGGCTGACCGAAGCCGTTCCATCGGCAGCGCCGACAACGGAAGGCGCCGTTGCCGACGAAATAGCGGTCAATGCATCCGGCTGGGTGATTGTCGCCGATATCGTGACCGAGCATCCTTCCCCATCGGTAGCCGTGAGGGTATAGTTGCCGGGTTCAAGGCCGGTTACTGACAGCGTGGTTTGGTCATTATTCCACAGGTAGGTGTAGTTACCGTCGCCGCCGGATATGGCGGCTTCGATGGCGCCATCGGCGTCGCCAAAACAAGCGATGTTTGTTTGTGAAACAATATTACCTGTTACGTTTTCGAAGGCGATTACATTAATGGAAGCGGTACTGGTGCAGCCGTTTTGGGTATTGGTGACGAGTACCTGATACGTTCCGGGCGCATTTGCTTCCAGCGAAGGATCCGCGCCGGTATTGACCGCCGAATTATCCGGATTGGTCCAGGTGTGTTCCAACAGGCTTGGATTGGCCGTGCCCGAGCTTTGCAGTTCAACGCTGGTATTGTTGCAGTTGATATTGCCGGAAACGGCAAGATTGGCGCCCGGGGCAGCAACGTCGGCATTGAGTACAGCCAGATCGGTAGAGGTACAGCCGTTGGTGGTGTTTGTGATGAGCAGGGTATAAGTGCCCGCTGCCCCGGCTAATGGGCTGCCGCTGTTTGCGCCGTTGAGGATCAATCCGTCGGTGGTCGTCCATTGGTAGGTAATGTCCGGCCCGGCGGTGGAACCGTTGGCGTTGAGTAGTGCAGAGTTAACGACGCAAGTCAGCGGCGTCGGGGCGTTGGCCACTGCGACGACGGCGCTGGTATCGGCGTCCACCGTTACGGAGGCTGAGGCGGTGCAAGTGTTGGTCGTGTTGGTCACCAGAAGCGTGTACGTACCGGGGCCGTTAACCACGGGGCTGAGTGAATCGCCGCCGCTAACGATGTTTCCGTTGGCAGTGGTTGTCCAGGTATACACGATGCCGGGCCCGGCGCTACTACTGCCGGCGGAAATGGTCACATTCGATTGCTCGCAAGTTATGGTTCCGGGAGGCTCGATAACGGCTTCGGGGACATTGTCATTCAGCAGGATCGTATCCGCTACTATTGCCGTACACCCGTTTACCGGGTTGGTGATAGTCAGGCTGTACACGGCCGGGGTGGTGACTACGACGAAACTGGTATCGGTGGCGCCCACGATATTGCCGCCGGCCGAAGTCGTCCAGGCCAAAAGGGCATTTGCCGGCGTGACCGCAGCGCTAAGGATCAGCGTATCAGTTGTACAATTCAATTGGCCGGGCGTTTCAATTGCCGCCTCGGGTGCCAGGGTATCCCGTGCGACAAGCACCGTATCGGCGCGTACACATTTGTTGGAATTATTGGTGACCAACAGTACGTACATCCCCGGTGAATTGACCGTCGCATACAGGCTATCCTGTCCGGACACGATATTGCCACTGCTGTCGGGCGACGACCAGCCATAAGTGAAAAAAGAGCCGGTGGAAGAACCGGCGCCGGAAAGCGTGGTTTGTTGTTGCGAGCACAAGAGGGGCGGGGCCGTGGCATTGGCCAAAGGTCGAATGGTGTCGACCGCTACATTGGTACTGACCTGAGCGGTGCAACCCGTATTGACGTTGGTGACCACGAGAGTATAGTCGCCCGGCTGATTCGCTTTGGCCAGGAACGAGTTGGCGCCGGATACGATGTTACCGCCGTTGGTGGCCGTCCACTGAAACTGATTCGGCCCGGGCAACGTGGCTCCGCCAATTAGTGATACGGTATCTACTGCACAGTTAATATTCGGGGACTGGTTGATATATGCCTGTAAAGGGTTGGTAAATTGTATCTCCGTTTCGGCGGTTTTGGTACACTGGAGCCCATCCTTTTCGTAAGTGACAACCAGTGTATAAGTTCCGCTTGCATCAACAACGGGCGTCAGGGTGTTTTGACCGGACACGATATTGCCATCCGCCGTTTGCCAGTTATACTTGATATTCGGACCGGTGGAGGAGCCCGCGCCGTTTAGGGTAACGGTAGTCGTCTCTTTACAGCTGGGAATACCGAGGTAGGGTGGGCTGGCAACCGCATTAACCTCGGGTGCCACGACTATATTTACCGTATCCTGTTGGTAGCAGGTCGCGTAAAATTCAATGTTGTCTACGGCTATCACCTGGCCGTCATTCATGTCTTCGAAGGAAAAACAAACGTCCATAGTTGTAGAATTACCGCTGTCTCCAGATGCGAAGCGGTGTTCCCATCTGCAGGGCACACTGGGGAAAGGTTGTTGGTATACCGTTTTATCTCCATTAAATGAAATACTGACAGACGGTGTAGAGGTGGCTTGATTAACGAGCGTCGCGTAGAAAGAAATGGTGTAAAACGTATTCGGCTCTACCGAAAAAGTTTGACACCACACGGCTTTTAATAATTTGGTGCCGCGGAATATCAACATATTGCTGGTTTTTCCATCGGGATCGGAGCAGCCTGAAAAAGTAGGGTTCAGCAGTTTCGGGTTGTCGACAACATCATAAGTACCGGCTTGGGAAATGTCTCCGGGGCTGTAGTTCAAATCGGTGTAAGGTACTTTGGGACCTTCATCAAAATTGCCGTTGTATGCCAGATTGGGGCCGAGCACCCAAGCCCCCAAGGTATAAGTAGTCGATTGGTTGACCAGTACGGCAGGATTCAAACCATGCGGATACGGGGGAATAAATCCGGTGGTAGGCGTCCAGGTATAAAAAAGGTATTTGCCATCAATTGAGCCGTTTAGTACGGTCTGGGCCGGCGCCGGTGAGCAGAAGAGCTTGTCGGCGCCGGCAGATAGAATCAATGGACATTGGGAAAGGAGCGTGGAATGGAGACAGGTGCAAATGCCCACAAGGAGCAAAATTGTGTTTTTGTTTGACATAACTAAATTTGGGTAAATTTCCTTGCCAAAATCGGCATACAAATACAAAATTAGACATTTATTTTTTTAACTAAAAATTAAAGATTCATTAGGAAGCCCTGCCGACGCCTGCCGAAATAATTTTTTCTAAAAACACGCTCATACTTTTGATCGCTCTTTTCAGATCACCAAAATAACCTACGTTTGTTCCTCAAACTGTTTTTAAAAAGTATGAAAATACTCCGCTTCTATTATTTCGCGGTGCTGGTTTTTTGTTTTCAAGCCTGTCTGCAGGGGCAAACGCTGGTTCCATTCCCTTATGCCATTGAAAAAGAAGTAGTTGCCGACAAGGCCGCAGTCGTATCCGCGCATCCGTTGGCAACGCAGGTAGGCCTCGATATCCTGCGCCAGGGCGGCAACGCTATCGACGCGGCGGTGGCGGTACAATTTGCCCTGGCCGTCGTATACCCGCAGGCCGGAAATATTGGCGGCGGCGGTTTTCTGATTTACCGCGACAAAACCGGCAAGACTCTCGCGCTCGACTACCGCGAAAAAGCGCCGGCAGCCGCCACGGAAACCATGTACCAGGATTCGCTTGGCAATGTGTTGGCCAACAAAAGCCGTTTCGGCATTTTTGCTTGTGGAGTGCCGGGTACCGTCGACGGCATGTGGGAAGCACATCGGAAATCCGGGAAGTTGCCCTGGGGACAATTGGTGCAGCCGGCCATCGACCTGGCCGAAAAAGGATACCAGGTTACGGAACAAGAGGCAAAACAACTGAACGATGAAAAATTCAACTTCATCCGCTACTGCAAAATAACCCCCGAGTTTGTAAAGATAGAAGGCTGGAAGGCTGGAGACTGGCTTATCCAGAAACACCTTGCCAATACCTTAAAACGTGTTTCCGGCGATGGCCGCGACGGTTTTTATACCGGCGCCACAGCCACGTTGATCATGCTCGAAATGCAAAAGCAAAACGGCCTTATTACGGAAAAAGACCTGAGCGATTACCACAGTGTTTGGCGTACCCCTATGGAATTCGATTGGCGCGGACTACATTTTGTCGCCATGCCCCCGCCCAGCAGCGGCGGGTTGCTACTCCAGCAAATGTTGGGTATGCTGGGCGATACTGATTTGAAGTCCGCCGGGTTTCATTCCGCCGCCGCAATACACCTGATCGCCGAAGTGGAACGTCGGGCATTTGCCGACCGGGCGGCGCACATGGGCGACCCGGATTTCTGGAAAGTACCCGTCAAAGAACTGATTGATCCATCTTACCTTAAAGCGCAAATGGCTGATTTTGACCCGGAAAAAGCCACGCTGAGCAAGTTGGTACAGGCCGGCCGATTCAAGGAAAGTGAAGAAACCACACATTTCAGCATTGTGGATGCCGATGGCAACGCCGTTTCGGTTACTACCACGCTCAACGACTCCTATGGCAGCCGGGTAGTGGTAAGCGGCGCCGGATTTATACTGAACAACGAAATGGACGATTTCAGCGCCAAACCCGGCGCCCCCAACCTCTACGGCGCTATCGGCGGTAAGGCCAATGCCGTGGCGCCTGGCAAACGTCCGCTGAGCAGCATGACCCCGACCATCGTGGCCCGCGACGGAAAATTGTCTATGGTACTGGGCACCCCTGGTGGCACCACGATTCCGACGTCCGTATTTCAGGTGGTACTAAATGTGTACGAATTCGGCCAATCGCTGAAAGAGGCCGTGCATAACGCGCGTTTTCACCACCAATGGGCGCCGGATCAAATACAAGTCGAAGCAGACGCCTTTTCGGAGGAATTGGTGCAACAATTGGAAAAAATGGGCCATAAAGTCACTCCACGCTCGCCGATTGGCCGGGTGGAAGCGATTATGCGCGAACCGGACGGCAAACTCCGCGCCGTGGCAGATAGCAGAGGCGATGATGCTGCGGGCGGATTTTGAGGAGTTATGAGTTATGAGTTATGAGTTATAAGTTATAAGTTATAAGTTATAAGTTATAAGTTGTGAGTTATGAGTTATAACCTGCCATGCCGCTCAATGACCAATAATGACGCTTAATGACCAATGACGCTTAATGACCAATGACGCTCAATGACCAATGACGCTCAATGACCAATATGCCGCTCAATGACGCTCAATGTCGAACAAATGCGTAAAACTTTCTTCTGTATCGATGCCCACACCTGCGGCAATCCGGTTCGATTGGTGGCCGGCGGCGGCCCGCAACTACAAGGCGCCACGATGGGCGAGCGCCGGCTGCATTTCCTGCGCGAGTTCGACTGGATTCGCCAGGGGCTGATGTTTGAGCCAAGGGGGCACGATATGATGTCGGGCAGCATCCTTTATCCGCCTGTCGACCCGGCGAATGATGTGGGTGTGTTGTTTATTGAAACCAGCGGTTGTTTGCCCATGTGCGGCCACGGGACCATCGGCACGGTGACCATCGCCATCGAAGAAGGTCTTGTGTTGCCTAAAACACCCGGCAGACTGCGCCTGGAAACCCCCGCAGGCTTGGTTTTCGTGGAATATCGCCAGGAGGGCGTCAAGGTGCGATCGGTAAAACTGACCAATATTCCCTCTTTTTTGTACCGGGAAAACCTGGAAGTTGAATGTCCGGACCTGGGAGCCTTGCGGGTGGATGTGGCTTACGGCGGAAACTTTTACGCCATCGTGGACCCGCAGGAACATTTTGCCGGACTGCAACACTACACCGCCGCTGATCTGATCCGCTGGAGTCCGGTCATTCGGCAGCGGCTCAACGAACGTTATACTTTTCAACATCCTTTGGATGAAAAAATCAGGGGGCTCAGTCACCTGCTTTGGGCCGGCGAACCGCTTGCCCCCGATTCCACGGCCCGCAACGCGGTTTTTTACGGCGATAAAGCCATCGACCGCTCTCCCTGTGGCACCGGCACTTCCGCGCGCATGGCTCAATGGGCGGCTAAAGGCAAACTAAAACCCGGCGATACGTTTGTTCACGAAAGTATTATCGGTAGCCGGTTCACCGGCCGGGTAGAGGGTGCTACAACCTGTGGCCCGTTTGAGGCGATTATCCCCAGTATCGAAGGCTGGGCGCGTATTACCGGTTATAATACGATTATTATCGACGACGAGGACGACCCGTATGCCCACGGATTTCAGGTGATTTAAACACTCTTTTTCAATTTCTCTTCTGGTGAAGATAGCCTGCGGTTTTCGCTGTTTTTGTCTTCCATTGACTTTTCGTATTTATTTATCCTCTTCCGGAGACCAATTGCCTGCCGGCTTCCAACAAATTGCCGGCTGGGGAGTTATATGTGCGTATTTTTCGTTTTCAACATTTAATTATCGGGGATATGGGTTAGAGTTATACTTGGATTATGTATTGCTGACGATTTAAAAGCGCTCTTATGAGGACCATCCGGACATTTCAGGTCTTATCCCGTGTTTTAATGATATTGCTGTTGCAGCAAATTCATCCGGCGCTGTCGATTGCGCAAAGACCCTTCACCTGCGAAGATCAGTTTTTTCTGACGCTGAGTACGAATCCGCCCTCGCTCAATGAGGTCATCATTGACCCGCAAACTAACGCTGTTGTATTTAAAAGTATCAACAGCAACGTTGCTATCGACGTCAATGCGGCGGGCTACCGCGTCACGGATAATTTGATTTATTGCGTCAATCCGAACAACGGCACCCTGGTACGACTGGATGCCGATGGCAAGGCGGAGGCATTGGCCAAATTGCCCCTGAATCCCAACCTGTCTTATTTCGCCGGCGATGTTACGCCGGACGGGCGTTATCTGATCGTTATTGGAACACAATACTATGTCAATGGCCTTGCCCGTGCTGCCGACCTGGTACGGATTGATCTCGAAGACCCGGCGTATAGCATCACTACCATTCAACTCAATTGGCTGGCGCAAATATTTGATATTGCTTTTCACCCGGTAACGGAGGAATTATATGGTTATGACTCCGGGGCTCAGCGGCTGGTTAAGATAGACCCGGTAGCAGGAACGATTTCTTTTGATTTTCCGCCATCGGGGGTGCCCGTTACCACGGGAAGCCTGTTTTTTGATGCTTATGGCAACCTGTTTGCCTACGGGAGCCCTGATTTTGTTTCGGATCAAAACAGTCTGTATAGCATCAACCCAACTACCGGCGCAACCGTGCGCCTGTTTAAGGGGCCTCCGGCCGCGGCATCCGACGGCTGTTCCTGCCCTTACACGATCGCGCTGAATAAAACGGTGGAACCCAGGCAAGCCTTTTCCTGCTCGGATGTCGAGTACGTATTTGAAATTGTAAATACTTCCCGGCGGCCTCACGAAGGTATCCTGCTCGAAGATAAGTTGCCACCCGGATTTACTTTTGTTTCCGTGAGCAGCAACCCCCTCGGTGGCAACGTACTGAGCCAGCCCGGTGATAATTTTTTCAGGCTTGCTGACGTGGATTTGCCGGAAGGCCGCTTTGAAATAAAGATCATCGTCAATACCGGCATGGCGGGCCCGGGCATATACCGCAACCAGGCCGTGTTGCAAAACCTCCCTGCGGCCCTGGGCGGCTCGCGCCTGTCCGACGACCCGACAACCCCGATCAAAGAGGATAGCACGGCTATTACTATACTTGCCCTGGCCTTTGATACAATATCTGTTGAAAAAGCCCTCTGCGAAGGCACAGATTTAATTCGGCTGGATACGCGTCAATATGTAGCCGCACCGGATGGCGCCATAGAATACACGTGGCAGGATGGAAGCGGGAATTCGTTTTTTGATGCGGATCAGCCGGGCGAATATCAGGTGATGCTCTCTGCTGGCTGTGATACGGCCTATGTTTTCTATACGATAAGGTATTCCGCTATATCGGTGGAGATTTTGCGCAGCGAGGATTTGACGACGCTTCATTTAGGCGATAGTTTACTCCTGAAAACAAATGTGTATAACACGGGAGATCAAACATTCTATCAATGGAAAGATCCGCAGCCCGGCTCGGTCCGGTGCCCAACGTGCCCGGAAACCTGGGTAAGGCCGTTCAACGACATAGAATATATCGTTCAGGTAGAAAATGAATGGGGATGCCTCGATTCTGCTTTTATTCGTTTATTGGTGGATAAAAATAAAAATGTCTATTTCCCCAATGTTTTCAAACCGGATGCCAGCAATGACGCCAACGGCTATTTTTATCCTTCGGGCGACCCTTATGCAATCTTGTCGAGCTTAGCCGTTTATTCCCGCTGGGGCGAATTGATGTACGAAGCCAGAGGGATTTCGGCCAATGATATGATGGCCGGTTGGGACGGTACCTACCGGGGCGAGCTCATGCCGCCCGGTGTTTACGCCTGGGTCGCGCAGGTTGCCTTTCTGGACGGAGAAACAGTTGTGTACAAAGGTGATGTGACGTTGATACGGTGAGCACGGGGTTGAATCACTTTCTAGCCATACAAATGGCTACGTATCTCTTTTTAAAGAGACAACGTTGTAATGAAATTCGACCCATCTTCGGTTTTTAACGTGATAACCTGCTTGTGCGGTGTGGAGTGTCTGGTCTTTTCAGTTACGTTCCAGGTAATGATCATTTCCTGTTTAACTAAATCTATAAAGGCCGGTACCAACTGTACACGATAGATTTTCGAGTATGACCTGTCGTTGATGTCAGAGTAGGTCAATTTTGCTTGTAAATCCTGAAATTTTGGAAGGTAGGCTAAAAGGGCTTCCTGTCGTTGTTCAAAAGGAACAGATGGATTGTGGCATATGCGTATCAGGATATTATTCCAGCCCTGAAGGTAAGTTTCGGGCAGGGAAATTTGAACCGGTGTTTTTTCCGTATTTACAGGCAGGCAAAATTCTGCATGTTGTTCCAGGGGCGTTTGCTGAAAACAATTTTCAAATAACAATGCCTTCAGGTCACCGTTGTAATGTGCTTTGGTAAAAATGGTCATTCCTCCGATGCTAAGGGTGTCGGCTATTTTTTTTGGATCGAATTGCCAGGTCACATGCAGGTCTTTGGCGGCGCCAAGCCCGATGTTCATAGCCGTTAATTTGACCGTTAGCGGCGTACTGTCTGCCACGCTGCCCAATCTGATATCATCGCAGTAGATCGGGTTTTCCCGGTAACGAACGCGAAAAATGCTTTGGTCCGGTGTTAAAATCAGATCGGGCTGGTAGGTGCGCTCGTTTTGTCGGATCAAGATAAATAGTGTGATCAGAGAGATAAACGATGCCACAATGGTGGCGAAGTTGCGCAGCAAACCAGCCCAATCGGAAACTTTTTTAAACGATTTATTCTTCTTCTTTTCCGGCGGCAGGTATTCCTGTTCCATGTGAAGTTACTGTTTACAGGTCTATTCAATCTAAAAACACCAGCCGTTCTCGTCCCGCAGCGCTTTTGCAATCAGACGCCGTTTTTCCTTCACATTTACGGGCGGATACTTGGTAAACCGTTTCACCCCCATCAGGAAGGTTTTGAGCAGGTCGCCTTCGGCAAACGAGGCGAGGGCGTCGGTCGCGTTTTTGGTCATACGCGCCGTGGCGTCGTGTAGGAACACCTGAAGCATGGCGTCGTACACTTCCTGTGGCTGTGGCTTAGTTGTACGACCGGCAAGTTTTTGAATACGCAACAGCATGGATTCGGCTGCGAACAGGTCGATGAACATGTCGGCGCAATTCATCAGTATTTCCTGTTCCTCCTTGAGGTTGAGTTTGCCATCCATTTGCATTTTCGCGGCTGCGCCGGCGGTCATCAGGATGATTTTTTTGAAATCGGCGATAGCGCGTTTTTCTTCGGCGTAGTCGCCCTCCAGTTTTTCGAAAGACGGCATGGCCGTCAGTTCCTTTTGAACGGCCCACGCGGGGCTTACGATATCGAGTTGGCCTTTCAGGGCGCGTTTGAAAAGTTGATCCACCATCAGCAGGCGGTTGATTTCGTTGGTGCCTTCATAAATGCGGCTGATACGGCTGTCGCGGTAAGCGCGCGCAGCGGGATATTCTTCGCTGTAGCCGATACCGCCGTGGATCTGTACGTTTTCGTCGACACAGTAGTCGGTCACTTCAGATCCGAACACTTTGAGGATAGAGCACTCGATGGCGTATTCCTCGGCGGCTTCAAGGGTGGCTTGGCCGAAGGTTTTTCCAGTTGCTTCGGCGGCGGCTTTTTTATCCTGCATCAGTTGGGACGTGCGGTAAACGGTGCTTTCGCCGGCGAAGGTACGGATGGCCATTTCGGCCAATTTGTACTGAATTGCTCCGAAATTGCCAATGGGCTGATCGAACTGCCGGCGCTCGTTGGCATATTGGGTGGCCATTTCGACCACTTTTTTAGCGCCGCCGATGCTCATCACACCCAGTTTGTAACGACCGATATTGAGGGCGTTGAAGGCGATCAGGTGGCCTTTGCCAATTTCGCCCAAAACGTTTTCGGCGGGCACTTTTACGTTTTCAAAAAATACCTGCCGGGTAGAGGAGCCTTTGATACCCATTTTATCTTCCTCAGCGCCCATAGTAAGGCCGGGTGAGTTGCGTTCGACGATGAAGCCGGTGAATTTTTCGCCGTTTATCTGGGCGAACACAATGAAAATATCGGCAAATCCCGAGTTGGTGATCCACATTTTCTGGCCGTTGAACAGGTAGTGGCTGCCATCGGCGCTCAGGTCGGCGCGGGTTTTTGCGTTCAGGGCGTCGGAGCCGCTTCCCGGCTCGGTGAGGCAATATGCTGCCTTAAGTTCGCCATTGATCAGGCCGGGCAGGTATCTGCGTTTTTGCTCCTCCGTACCGAAATACAAGATAGGCAACATACCGATGCCGGTGTGCGCGGCAAATGACACAATAAAGGACCCTGAAGGGCCGAGTACGTCGGCAATTACCGTATTGGTGTTGGTATCCAGTTCAAGGCCGCCGAATTCCTGGGGCATGTGTGCGCCCAATAATCCGAGGTCGGCCGCTTTTTTCAACAGGCCGGGTACCAAGCCGGGTTCTTGTTTTTCAATCTTTAGGGCATTGGGGAAAATATCCTGTTCGAGGAAGTCTTTCACCGTTTGTTTAATCATCAGCTGTTCTTCGTTCAGCTCTTCCGGGATAAATACATCATCCGGTTGCGTGTCGCGAATCAGGAATTCTCCACCTTTGAGGACGTCCGTTTGCACCAAAGTATCGGTCATATTTTGAATAAATTTAAAATTTAGCGAATTTTCGCTACAAAGGTAACCGGGTTTGGGAAATAAGGCAAGGTCGCGGGGGATTTTTTTTGGGAAAATTTAAAGGGGAAATGCGGAATGCGGAATTGACCACAAATCCTGAAATCGTTCCGTAATTTGGAAG
>CAUJEY010000058.1 GCA_963169325.1 Bacteroidota bacterium | reverse complement strand
TCATTCAGGACGCCCCCTATGAATCGGGCGTCCGAATATCGTTGTTCCTGTCCTCCAAAGCGCGGGCCGGCGCGTTTTTGCACAAGGTGTGCGAGTATTTTTATGCGTTTGATTAAATGGGTTTGAGGGTTTGAGGGTTACTGGTTTGAGGGTTTGAAGGTTACTGGTTAGAAGGTTACTGGTTTGAAGGTTTGAAGGTTACTGGTTTGAAGGTTTGAAGGTTTGAAGGTTATTGGTTGCGAGCCCCAAACCGAGACTCTTCAAAAACCGAGGTCTAATATTTAAAATATTGCATTTAAAAAATTGATAATTAGGTATCTATAAAAATAACATAGAGTCAATAGACCAGATTTTTGAACAGTCCCCCCAAGCCAGAAACCTTCTAACCAGTAACCTTCAAACCCTCAAACCAGTAACCTTCTTTTAACCCAGAAGCCCAGCCAACAACCGATGAAACTGATGCACCCCTTGCTCCTGCTTCGGCGCGAAGCGACCGTGTTTGTAAAACCGCGAGCGGGTGCCGCGTTGCACCAGTTCCACGATGGCTTCATCTTCGCGTTCCACTAAATCCACATCGGCGCCGGCGCCGGAGGCGAGCTTGTTGCTTTGCCACACATAAGCGCGGAAACTCACTTTGGTCAGGTCTTTTTCCAGGGGCCGGACGATGTTAAGCGAAAGCCCCCAGGGGTAAAAATTGAACATGATATTGGGAAACAACCAGAAATAATACGCCGCGATAGGCTGGCCGGCGTCTTCATGTCCGGGCGGTAAATCGAATACATCGTCCCCTCCCCTGCCGATGCCCACCTGGCAATTGCCCCATCGGTGCAGTTCCGTGCGGTAAGCGCCCCAGTCGAGCGAAGCGGCCAGACTTTTATGTACAAAGGGAATATGGAAACCTTCCAGGTAATTGTCGCAGTACAGGGCCCAATTCGCTTTCACTAAGTAATCCCGTGAACGGGACGGTTCAAAACGAAACTGTTCCAGGGGCAAAAATCCCACTTTGCGTTCCATGCCGGCCACCCATTCGTCGAACGGGAAAGCCGGGTCCAGGGAGGTGAAAATGAACTGGCGCCACTGTTGCAGCGGCAATTGCGTCAGGTTGTCGTCGGCGCAGGGAAAATTTTCCATACCCTCCGTTTCCGGCATCGCCGCAAAGCGCCCGTCGGGATGGAAACGCCGCCCGTGATACCCGCAAACGATGCCGCGCTCCAGCCGGCCCGGGTGTTGCACCAGGATATTGCCGCGGTGGGTACAGACGTTGGACAGGCAGCGCAAGTCATTTTGCCCGTCGCGCAGCAGCAAAAGCGGCTCTTCGATAAAATGATCCATGTACTGAAAAGGCATCGCGTCAAAAGGCAGCCGCGTCATCTCCTCAGCGCCGGCGACCAACTGCCACGACCGGGCAAAAACGCGCTCGCGACAGGCTTCAAAAGCCTCCGCAGCATGGTAAAACGCGCCGGGCAGGGTGGCAGCATGTCGAATATCGGGTTCGATCTGATACATAAGCAGGTTATTTATTCGCCTCAAATATAGGGTTCGCCCTACATTCGCGATCAAACGGAAAATATCCTGCAAATCCTGCTGGTTCTGTCAATAACAAAAAAATGAAAAGCCATATTCTGCAACTCGCTGCGATCGCTCAAAAACCCGCTCGCAATATCCTGGGCCTCATGTCGGGCACCTCGCTCGACGGCCTCGATCTGGCGCTCTGTTCCATTACGGGCGCCGGATTCAACACCCAATTACAGGTAACCCACTTCGATACGGTCCCTTTCGACGAAACATTTAAAGCCGAAATCCGGCGGGTGTTTGCTCAAAAAAACATTGATTTTCAACACCTCGTATTATTGAATGTCATCGTCGCCGAGCGCCATGCCGTGATCATCAACGAGGCGCTGCGGCGTTGGGGCGTCCGCCCCTCGGAAGTCGACCTGATCGCCAGTCATGGCCAAACGGTGTTCCATGCGCCCCGGCAATTTCACCGGCTCGACGACTACCCGAACGCCACGCTCCAGATTGGCGACGGCGACCACCTGGCTCGCCGCACGGGCATTATTACCCTGAGCGATTTCCGGCAAAAACACCTCGCTGCCGGCGGTGAAGGGGCGCCCCTGGCCCTCTACGGCGATTATTATTTGTTTTCAAAAAAAGGCGAAGACCGCTTTCTGCTCAATATCGGCGGTATCGCCAACTTCACCTTTCTGCCCGGCGACGGCGATGCGGCAAAAGTTTTTGCCACCGATACCGGCCCGGGCAACACCCTGCTCGATGCCGGGGCTCAAAAGTATTTTAACCGGCCCTTCGACGCCGACGCCGGTATTGCCGCCTCCGGACAGGTTGATGAAGCCCTGCTCGCCCGGCTCAAAAGCGTGCCCTATTTTGAGTTGCCAAATCCCAAAACCACCGGCCCGGAGCAGTTCAGCCTGGAATGGGCGGAAGAAAGTTTGAAGTTTGAAGTTCAAAGTTTGAAGTTTGATGCCGAGGCCTCGGGACAACGTTCGGGGCCGGCGGTAAAGCCAGAAGATTTAATGGCAACACTCACCAGGCTCACCGCCGATACCATCGTAGCGGCCATCCGAAAGGTGCCGCTGACGGCCGGCAGAAAAGCCATTTATCTGAGCGGCGGCGGCGCGCACAACCCCCTGGTCGTACAGTATTTGCGCGAGCAACTGCCGGATTGGAGTATGTTGCCCATGGATACGCTCGGGGTCGACGGCGATGCCAAGGAAGCCGTACTGTTTGCCGTTTTGGCCAATGAAACCGTGGCGGGTACGCTGCAGGAAGGCGCAATGTTGGGCGGTCTGCCGCTGGTGGGCATGGGAAAAGTATCGTTTCCGGGGTAAAAAAGCATTAATCGTAAAATTACGATAAATATTTTCATCAAACACTTGACACTTCAATTATTCATCGTATTTTTGCGATGAATTTAAACACACAACACATGGGAACGCGCAAAACAGCCGTGTTTGGCGAAATTGAAAACGAACTGGCCGAACTCGCCAAAGCGATCGGGCATCCGGCCCGGGTGGCTATTCTGAGAGAACTGGCCAACCGGAATGTCTGTGTTTGCGGCGAAATTGTGGATACACTGCCACTGGCACAAAGCACCGTAAGCCAGCATTTAAAGGAACTGAAAGCGGCCGGCCTGATTTCCGGTACGGTGGAAGGGGTGAAATCCTGTTATTGCATCAATTGGGCGGCCCTGGAGCGTTTTAAAACGCTGCTGGATGATTTTTTCAAACCGGGGTCGGGCCAAAATTGCGCGTGTTAGTAACCAGCAACCCTCAAACCAGAAACCCCCAAACCAGAAACCCTCAAACCACCAACCTTCTAATTTAAACAAAAACAACTATAAAAATTTTCACCACATGATGAATGCAGAAGCAATGAAAACAAACGTCCGCGAGAAGTACGCGGAAATTGCCTTGCAAAGCAAGGAAAACAATGCGTGTTCCTGTTGCGGGGTAGGCACAGCCGGCACTTATACGATTATGTCCGAATCCTACACCACACTGAACGGCTACCACGCCGACGCCGACCTCGGATTGGGCTGCGGGCTGCCGACCGAATTTGCCGACATCCGGCAAGGCGACACGGTGATCGACCTCGGTTCCGGCGCCGGAAACGACGCTTTCGTGGCCCGCGCCGAAACCGGCCCGGAAGGCAAGGTTATCGGTATCGATTTCACCCCCGAAATGATCCGCCGCGCCCGGCTCAATGCCGACAAACTGGGCTTCAACAACGTGGAATTCCGCCAGGGCGATATCGATGATATGCCGGTCAACGACAACTCCGCCGACGTGATCGTTTCCAACTGCGTGCTCAATCTTGTCCCGGATAAACGCAAAGTATTCGCCGAAATCAGCCGGGTGTTGCGCCCCGGCGGCCATTTCAGCATCAGCGATATCGTACTTTCGGGCGAACTGCCGGACACCCTGCGGCAAAGTGCCGAAATGTATGCCGGATGCGTGTCCGGCGCCATTCAAATGGACGAATATCTGAACCTGATCACGGAAGCCGGTTTTCAACATATCACGGTACAAAAACAAAAACCGATCCTGATCCCCGATGAAATCCTGCTGGAACACCTCTCCGAAACGGAGTTAAAATCCTTCCTGGACTCCGGCACGGGTATTTTCAGCATTACAGTGTACGCCGAAAAAGCCGGCGGCGCACCCAAAGCAGAAAAAAAGGAAAAACGTAAACTCAACCTTTCCGAATTGCAGGTAGCCGTTTCCTGCTGCGAACCGGGGAGCGGATGTTGTTAAAGGGTTTGTTGATTTGTTGATTTGTTGATTTGTTGATTTGTTGATTTGTTGATTTGTTGATTTGTTGATTTGTTGATTTGTTGATTTGTTGATTTGTTGATTTGTTGATTTGATCTAAGAGAGTCAAATCAA
>CAUJEY010000057.1 GCA_963169325.1 Bacteroidota bacterium | reverse complement strand
GCCCCGCCGATCCACCCAAACGGCCATAGTTGTGTTGCCGCTTTCAAAGGTCTGTGGAAACAAAAGTTCAAAACTGTACCAGGTGTTCGGCTTCAGCAGGCAGGGATGTTCGATGCTGCGCACGGTGTTGTTGTTTTTTTTCAGAAAGCCGCAATCGAAAATCACCGGAAGACTAAACGGCGGCACCGCGCGGCAATCGCCCTCGAACAAGCGGTAGCCGATAGAATCCGGCAAGCCGCTCGCTGCGACCCGGATGCGGATCAGGTCCGTAACGGCATCGGTAAACCGGAAAACATACCACGACGATTTGGTGTAACGCGCCGAATCGGCCACCGGCAAACAGGCGTATTCCTCCGGACCGTCGATGCTGTGACATTCGATTTTATGGGTGGCCACACTGCCGCCAAACACGGTATTGAAATCGTGCGCTTCCGTTGGTAAGTCGAATGCCGGAACATTGGCCGTCTGGCTCGGCGCGATATTCAACACTAAGTAGATACGCTCTATGCTGGGCAACGTGGAAATCACCTGTATCCGGTAGTGTCCCGGCCCCACACAGGGATTCAGGACGTCGCCGTAATTGTCGAGCGGCAACAACAGGTTGAATAAATCAGCTGCCGCCGGCAGACAAACGCCGTCTTTGTACACGGCCAGGGCCACCCGGGCGTTGGCGCTGCCGCTGGTGCGGGCAAAGGTGATTTTCACCTGCCGGCTGGTGGGCAGGTGAAACTCGAACCATACCGATCCGGGGTTCGGGGGCGTCACGTTGGGCGGCAGGTTTTCGCCGGGCTCCAGGGTAGCCATGCTCATATCCACCGTTTCAGAGTTGAAATCGCCCAGGCCGAAACCGCCGTTGGAAATGACAATTTCCGAAGCGGCGGAGCAGTTGTTATTCGCAGGCGCCTGAAAACACCAGGCAGTGAAGGAGCAAAGGCAAAGGAGTGTAGCGGAGCATAAATGTTTCATCATGGCCGTTCGTTTTGGTTAGGTTAGGAAAGGCAGCACTATTCAAATACAAAATTCAGGTGAGTAAAAGTATCAAAAAACCCCGTAAACCGTGAATTATCTGCTTGTTTCCGTTATTTTTCCTTACTGGAAACAGGGAGAAATGGTAGAATCCTCCCCCCATGAATCGGGAGTGCTTCCAGTTGCCGTTCTGGAAAAAGCGATGGCCCCCCTTGGATAGCGTTTGGGGATAATATCATAACCCGCGATGATAAAAATCACTTTTTGCCGGCAGGCAAAACCTGCAAATTCGTAAAAATTCGATTTATGAAAAAGATATTAGTCACCACCGATTTTTCAACACACTCGAAAGCCGGTATGCGCTTCGCAGTGCAACTGGCAGCCCGGATGAAGGCAGAAATCGTTTTTTTTCACTGCTTTCAGGCGCTGATTCCGGCGACGATTCACCGGGCGCGCATTGAAAATTCGATGCAGGAGCAAGCCGCGGCACAGCTGAAAAAACTGGAAAAATTCGTGGCGGGCTTTTACACCCGGATGAAAGCAACACCCGGCCAATACCGCTGTGTGGTGAAGGAAGAACTGAGCCCGGAAAGCGCCATTTTGGAATATGCGCACCGCGAAAAAGTCGATTTTATCTGCATCAGCACCCGGGGAGCGGGCCAACTGCAAAAAATCATCGGCACCAATACCAGCAATGTGATCCGAAAATCATTGGTGCCGGTGCTGGCGGTGCCGCATACCTATCGGGCCCGAAGTATCAAAAAAATCCTTTACGCTTCCGATCTGGAAAACTTCGATCTGGAAATGACTACGGTGTCGGCTTTCGCCCGGGCGCTGGAGTTAAAGATGGATATGGCGCATTTTAGTTTCGCCGACAACATGAAACTGGCCCGGATTGCCCTGGATGCCGGTATACTCGCCCGGAAATACCCGCCGCTTGAACGCATCTACCTTGAACCCTTTGAGGTGAATAATGGCTTTGCCACACAATTTGATCAGCTGGTAAAAAAAGTAAAACCCTCTTTGGTCGCGTTTTTTACCCATACCAACCTGACTTGGTTCGATAAACTGTTCAGCACAAGCCGTTCGGAAACATTTTCTTTTATCACTAAAACGCCCATGCTGGTTTATCGCAAAAGCGCCAAGTGACGTTGAACCCTTCCAACACATCATTACGCAAATTCACAAATCATGAAAATTCTGATTCCGACCGATTTTTCAAAATTGTCAAAAGTAGCGGTGCAATACGCTGCGAAAATGGCTAAAAAAGTTGACGCTGAAATCGTGCTGCTCCATGTCGTATTTATTCCCGAGCCGCCACAAACCATGCATTCCGCTAAAAGTATAGAGGAAATCATGGCAGAAAACGCGAAAGCAGACCTGCTCCAATTGGAGCAAGAGATCAAGGCGGCGATTAAGGGTCATTTAAACATATCGCATGAGGTAGTCAAAGGATTTCCAGTGGAAGACGTGGTAGATAATTATGCGCGGCATAATGATATCGACCTGATCGTTATGGGTACCAAAGGCGCCACGGGGTTGGCAAAGGTGCTGATCGGCAGCAATGCCACGGCGGTCATCAATAGCAGCCAGATTCCGGTCATTACCGTACCCGAACATGCCCGGTTCGACCACCTGCACAGCATGGTATATGCCACCGACATGACCTCCTTGGACGAAGAAGTCCAAACGGCCCTCTTGTTTGCCCGGATTTTTGATGCCAACCTGCATATTTTGCACGTACTCCCCGCAGCATCAAAGGAACATATCGACAAAAACAAGGTGCTCGAACACCTGAAAACAAAAATGAAATACCCGAAAATGACCTTTCAAATTGCCATTAACGACGACACGACGGAGGGCATTAATGACTACATTGCCGATATAAAAGCCGATATACTGGTCATGTTTACCCGCGAGCGGACGTTTTTTGAAAAGATATTTGGCAGGAGCGTGACCCGCGAAATGGCTTTTCACAGTTGGGTTCCTATACTGGCGATCAAAAAATAAAACAGGAAGGGGGGGACCCCCAAGCCATCAGGTTAAGGGAAAATTGTTGCTTTTAAAGTCAAAATGTAAAATGTAAAAGTCAAAATGTAAAAGTGGGATCCCGTATTTACGGACATTCTGTGAAATTAATGCCAGTACCCGCCCATTTACGCGATGTTCCATTTGACTTTTACATTTTAGATTTTACATTTTGACTTTAAAAATGAGCCCAAAATGAGGCTGTATCATAAGTCGCTTTTTAAAAAACATGGCAGATTTTTATCTTAACACATAGGCACATAGGCACATAGAACGAATACTATGTGGCCTATGTGCCTATGTGTTAAGATAATTTTGTGTTCATACTCTCGTGTTAACTTATGATCCAGCCACGTTCCTAAAATGCAAAAGGATACTTCACCGCGGTCAGCGCGAGTCCCTGGGGAGGTACGCTCAGGTTTTTTTTCAGCGGCATTTGACTTTCCAGCGCGCGCCGCACTTCATCTACGCTGAATTGCCCGTTCCCTGTCTGGATACAGGCGCCGACGATCAGGCGGACCATGCCGCGCAGAAAGCGGTTGGATGTGATATGAAAAGTCAGCCGGTGCTCCTCCGGTTCGGCCAGCCACTCCGAGCGGGTAAGCGCACAGGCATAGTTATCCACGCC
>CAUJEY010000056.1 GCA_963169325.1 Bacteroidota bacterium | reverse complement strand
CGTTTCCAAAAGCCGGGAAACAGCGATTTTTTCAACTTTGAAAAAGTGAGTAAACGGACACATCTCGATATCGCTTCGGTCAATTCGGCACTTTTTCTCCGCGTAGAAAATGAGTTGATCACCGAGGCGCATCTCGCGGTGGGCGGGGTGGCGCCGATACCCTTGTACTTGAAAAAAACTTCGTTATTTTTTATTGGGAAAGCCCTGCCGAAAGGCGATCCCTTGGACAGTGATTTGTTGCGCGAAGCCGATGTATTGATGCAATCGGAGATCAGTCCCATTTCAGACGTACGCGGTTCGGCGGATTATAAACGTTTGTTGGCGAGGCAGTTGCTTTGGGCGCATTTTCTTAATTTCACCACGGAGGCACGGAGACACGGAGATGAGAGGGGCCTTTAAACAGGATTTAGGTATGTAGTTATCAACTACTTTAAACCCTGCAAATCCTGTCTAAAAACCCCTCTCATCTCCGTGTCTCCGTGCCTCCGTGGTAAAAAAAAACCGAAACATGAAAAACATCGACGCAAAATCACACGTCCGCGGCGAATCCATATACCTCGACGATATACCCTTGCTGCAAGGCACGTTATTCGCCTGCGTGTTCGATTCGCCCGTGGCCCACGGTCTGCTAAAAAGCCTTGACCTGTCGGACGCGAAAAAGTCGGACGGCGTGGTTCGTATAATCACTGCGCAAGACTTGCCGGGCAAAAACCAGATTGGCGGCATCGTACCCGACGAGCCGTTGTTGGCCGATGGCCACGTGCATTTCCAGGGCATGCCCATCGCGCTCGTAGTGGCCGAATCGGAGGAAGCAGCCCGTGTGGCGGCTCAAAAAATTAAAGCACAAATTGAGCCGCTCGAAATCATCACCGACCCGCGGGTGGCTTTTGAAAAAAACGAGTTGATCATCCCGCCCAAAAGGTTCCAACTCGGAAATACCACGGCTGCTTTCGAAGTCTGCGCCCATATTTTCCAGGGCCGCGCCGACGTTAACGGCCAGGAACACCTGTATATTGAAACGCAGGGCGCCTACGCGATACCGGTAGAAGCCGGTGGCCTGAAAATTTATTCCTCCACGCAAGGGCCCACAGCCGTGCAACGCGCTACTGCCGGCGTGACCGGCTTGCCGATGCATCAAATCGAAGTGGACGTCACCCGGCTCGGCGGTGGTTTCGGCGGCAAGGAAGACCAGGCCAATACCTGGGCTGCCCTTTGCGCAGTAGCCACCCAATTGACCGGCCGCCCCGTGAAATACAGCCTACACCGCCTGGAAGACATGCGTATGACCGGCAAACGCAACCCCTATTCGGCGGATTACAAGATCGGCCTCGACAAAAACGGGAAAATACTGGCCTACGAAGTCGTCTTTTATCAAAATGCCGGCGCCGCAGCTGATTTATCGCCGGCCATACTCGAGCGCACGTTGTTTCACTGCACCAATGCCTATTTTATCCCCAATGTAGCCGCAACCGCGTACAGCTGCCGCACCAACCTGCCGCCCAATACGGCGTTTCGCGGCTTCGGCGGGCCGCAGGGCATGTTCGTTATGGAATCTGCCATTGCGCATGCGGCAGAAAAATTGCAGGTAGACGCGGCAGAGATTCAGCGAAAAAACCTGCTGCAGCCGGGCGACGAATTCCCGTACGGCCAACGGGCAGAAAGTGAAGCAGAAAACGCCTGGGTACAGGCCGACCTGCACTTCCATTTTGAAAAAATCCGCCGGGACGCTCAGTCGTTTAACCGGCAGCATCACTATCAGAAACGCGGCGTCGCCATGATGCCGATCTGTTTCGGCATTTCTTTTACCAATACTTCGATGAACCAGGCGCGTGCGTTGGTACACGTGTACACCGACGGCTCGGTAGCTGTTTCCACCGGGGCCGTAGAAATGGGCCAGGGCGTAAACACCAAAATTCTTCAGGTGGCTGCGCGGGCGTTCTCCATTCCGCCGGAAAAGGTAAAAGTGCATTCCACCAACACCCTGCGCATCGCCAACACCTCCCCGTCGGCTGCTTCGGCAACCGCCGACCTGAACGGAAAAGCGACGTTGATGGCCTGCGAGACCATCCTGGACCGGCTAAAAAAAGTGGCGGCGGAGGAACTGCAATCTCAAAATGTTGAAGACATTTCGTTTGAAAACGGTTTTGTTCAGCATAAAAATCAACAGACGAATCTCGATTGGGCGACACTCGTGCAAACGGCACACAGGAAGCGGGTCAGCCTCAGCGAACACGCGCATTATGCCACCCCGGGCGTTCATTTCGATTGGGATACCGCCAAAGGACACCCCTTTGCGTACCATGTATATGGAGTGGCGGCGGTACAAGTGACGGTGGACTGCCTACGCGGCATATACGAGGTGGATTTTGTCAAAACCGTACACGATTTTGGTAAAAGCATGAACACCGCCGTGGACTACGGCCAGATCGAAGGCGGCATCGTGCAGGGCATCGGCTGGATGACTATGGAAGAAGTGGTGTACGATGCCGAAGGCCGGCTGCGCTCCAATGCGTTGTCGAAGTATAAAATCCCCGATATTTATTCCGTACCCAAAGTTCTGGATATTGTGCCGCTGGAAACTGCGCGGGAAAACCTGGCTATTTTTAGTTCCAAAGCCGTGGGTGAACCGCCTTTGATGTACGGGATTGGGGCGTATTTTGCGATTCGTGATGCGGTGCGGGCGTTCAACCGGGAGGTTTCGCCGGCGTTTGATGCGCCGTTTGCGACGGAGAAGGTGTTGATGAATTTATATGCAAAAAAATGAAAGCGCTGCACCTCTGGCAATTCATTTCAAAACGGCTAAAAACCGGTCAAACCGTAATCTTGCTCACGGTAGCAAGCAGCACCGGCAGCAGCCCCGGCAGGCCGGGCTTCAAAATGGTCGTGGATGAAACAGGCGCCACATGTGGCAGCATAGGCGGCGGTATTATGGAGGTCAAATTGGTGGAATTAGCCAAAGAACAGTTGAAAAATGGAACGGCCACTCCCCTGCTAAAACGGCAAATCCACCATAAAACAGCACCCCGCGACCAAAGCGGCATGATCTGCTCCGGGGAACAAACCGTTGTTTTTATACCTTTAAATAAGGCGGACTTGCAAACAGTGAAAAGTCTGATCCGCTTTTTGCGCCAAAACATACCGGCCGTTTTACAAATAAGCCCTGCCGGAATCCGGTTGTTGGAACATCAGAAAAATAAGCATGATTACCAGTTTACCTGCCAAAACGAACACGACTTTTTATTCGAAGAAAATACCGGTTTCAAAAATCAACTCTGCATCATCGGCGGCGGGCATTGCGCCCTGGCCTTGTCCGAATTGATGTCGAAAATGGATTTTTATATCCGGCTCTTCGACGACAGGCCCGATCTGGACACCTTGAAAAAAAACCGCTTTGCCCATGAAAAATCAGTGCTCGAAAACTATGAAGACATAGCGGTGTTTATGCCCCCGGGCAATAATGTATATGTGGTGGCAATGACCCTTGGCTACCGTTCCGACGAAGTGGTTATCCGCCGGCTTTTGGATAAAAACTTCAAATACTTCGGCGTACTCGGCAGTGCTGCAAAAATGAAAACGCTGCTGGACAACCTACAAAAAGAAGGATTTCCGGCACAGAAATTGAGCCGAATCTGCGCCCCGATCGGCATCCCCATTAACAGCCGTACGCCGGAAGAAATTGCCGTGAGCATTGCGGCGGAAATTATTGCGATGAAAAATAGTTGTTGATTTGTTGATTTGGTGATTCGTTGATTCGTTGATTTGTTTATCTGTTGATTTGAACAACACGCTTCAAATCAACAGATAAACAAATCAACGAATCAACGAATAAACAAATCACCAAATCAACGAATCAACAAATCACCAACATCCCCTTACCTTCGCACCTCTTAATATGACAGACATAAAACAAGACACCTTATCGACACTGACCCAGGCCGTGCGGCAACGTATCCTCATCATCGACGGAGCCATGGGTACCATGATACAGCGCTATGGGCTGAGCGAACCCGATTTTCGGGGCGAGCAATTTAAACGGCACCACAAAGACCTTCAGGGCAACAATGACCTGCTGTGCCTGACCCGGCCCGATGTGATCGACGCCATTCACCGCGCTTATCTGGAAGCCGGGGCAGATATTCTGGAAACCAACACCTTCAATGCAAACGCCGTTTCACAAGCGGATTACGACCTGTCCGACCAGGCTTATGCCATAAACCTTGCCGCTGCGCAAATTGCCCGGCGCGCTGCCGACGATTTTACTGAAATCGACCCCTCCAAGCCGCGTTTTGTGGCCGGCGCCCTCGGCCCCCTGAATAAAACACTCTCCCTTTCCCCCGATGTGAACAACCCGGGATACCGGGCGCTCACGTTCGACGAGGCCAAAGTAGCATACGCCGAACAGGTGCGCGGGCTGCTTGACGGCGGCGTACATATCCTTTTGGTAGAAACTATTTTTGATACGCTCAATTGCAAGGCCGCTTTGTTCGCCATCGATGAAGTGTTGGAAGATAAAGGCTTGAAAGTGCCGGTTATGATTTCCGGAACGATTACCGATGCTTCGGGCCGCACCCTGAGCGGACAAACGGTGGAAGCCTTCTGGATTTCGGTGAAACACGCGCGCCCCTTCTCCGTAGGCCTCAACTGCGCGCTCGGCGCCAAAGAAATGCGCCCACACCTGGAAGCGCTCGCTGAAATTGCCGACTGCTTTATCAGTGCTTACCCGAATGCCGGCCTGCCCAACGAATTTGGCGAATACGACCAAACGCCCCACGAAATGTGCGATTTTATCGAAGATTTCGCCCAATCCGGGCTGGTCAATATCGTCGGCGGCTGCTGCGGCACCACCCCCGACCATATCGGGCATATCGCCAAACACGTGGCTAAAGCCAAACCGCGTGTCCGTCCGGGAGAAAATGGGGAAGATCGCCCGAATCCGCTTCGCTTCGGCGCCTTGAGCGGCATGGAACCCCTGATTTTTCGGGAAGACATGAACTTCATCAATATCGGCGAGCGCACCAACGTGACCGGTTCCAAAAAATTTGCCAACCTGATCAAGGCCGGCAATCTGAATGAGGCGCTAAGCGTGGCGCGTCAGCAGGTGGAAGGCGGCGCTCAGATCATCGACGTGAACATGGACGAGGGCCTGCTCGATTCGGAAAAGGCTATGGTAGAGTTTCTCCACCTGATCGTATCCGAACCGGACATTGCCAAAGTGCCGGTGATGGTGGACTCGTCTAAATTCCATGTCATAGAAGCTGGTTTAAAATGTTTGCAGGGCAAAAGTGTGGTGAACTCCATTTCCATGAAAGAAGGAGAAGCGGAGTTTATCCGTCAGGGTAAAATCTGCCGGCGCCACGGCGCGGCAGTCGTCGTCATGGCTTTCGACGAACAGGGCCAGGCGGATACCACGGAACGTAAGGTGAGTATTTGCCAGCGCGCGTATAAAATTTTGACCGAAAAGGTCGGCTTCGACCCCACCGACATCATTTTTGATCCCAATATTTTCGCGGTAGCCACCGGCATCGAGGAGCACAACAACTACGCGGTGAACTACCTCGACGCAACCCGGCAGATCAAAGCGACCTGCCCGGGCGCCAAGGTGAGCGGCGGCGTGAGCAACCTGTCTTTTTCATTCCGGGGCAACGACAAGGTGCGCGAAGCCATGCACGCGGCATTCCTTTACCATGCCATACAAGCCGGCATGGACATGGGTATCGTGAACGCCGGCATGATCGAAGTGTATGAGGAGATACCGAAGGATTTGCTCCGCAGTATCGAGGATGTGTTGTTTAACCGCAACCCCAATGCCACCGAAGAGTTGGTGCGCATGGCCGAATCGCTGAAAGATACCGGCGGCCGCGTCGTTGAAAAGGACCTGGCCTGGCGGGAAGCCCCTGTGGAACAACGTATTACGCATGCGCTGGTAAAAGGAATTACGGATTTTATTGAAATTGATACCGAAGAAGCGCGCCAGAAACATCCGGCCTCCCTCCAGGTGATCGAAGGCCCATTGATGGACGGTATGAACGTGGTGGGTGACTTGTTCGGCGCTGGAAAAATGTTTCTGCCACAGGTGGTGAAGAGTGCGCGGGTGATGAAAAAAGCCGTGGCGTATCTCACGCCGTTCATCGAAGCTGAAAAAACGACGGCAGGCTCCGGCAGCCGCGGAAAACTTTTATTGGCGACGGTAAAAGGCGATGTACACGATATTGGCAAAAACATCGTGGGCGTGGTGCTCGGATGCAACAACTACGAGATCGTCGACCTTGGCGTGATGGTCGCTGCCGATAAAATTTTACAAACCGCCATTGCGGAAAAAGTCGACGTGATCGGGCTTTCCGGCCTCATTACCCCCTCGCTCGACGAGATGGTACACGTGGCCCGGGAAATGCAGCGGTTGGGCTTGAACATTCCACTACTGATCGGCGGGGCCACTACCTCCAAAACACATACCGCGGTAAAAGTGGAGCCTCAGTACAAAAATGCGCCGGTGATTCACGTGCTTGATGCCAGCCGCAGCGTCGCCGTAGTGAGTTCGCTTTTAACGGAAAACAAAGCAGACCACGAGATTTTTGTTGCCAAAGTAAAAGAAGAGTACACCCAAATCCGGGAAGCGCGCGCCGGCCGGCAATCTGCAAAACAGTACCTGTCCATCGAGCAGGCCCGGGCCAACAAAGCGAAACCCGATTGGGATAATTACACGCCGTACAAGCCGGGTTTCCTGGGGGTTAAAACGTTTGAAGACTATCCGGTTGCAGAACTGGTCGACTACATTGACTGGACGCCCTTTTTCCAAAGCTGGCAATTAGCCGGCAAATACCCGGCAATCCTGGAGGACGCCGTGGTGGGCACGGAGGCAAAAAAACTGCTGGACGACGCCCATAAAATGCTGAAGCGGATCATTGCGGAGCAATGGCTTACAGCAAGAGCAGTAATCGGCCTTTTCCCGGCCAATTCGGTACGGGAAGACGATATCGAATTGTACACCGATGAATCACGCGCGACGGTACTGGCGACTGCACACCATTTGCGGCAGCAAAACCAGAAAGCGCCGGGCCAGGCGAATTTTTGCCTCAGCGACTTTATCCTGCCTAAAGAAGCAGGAAAATCCGACTATATCGGCGCTTTTGCCGTGACGGCCGGTATCGGCATCGAAAAATGGGTCAGTCATTTTGAGGCCCAACACGATGACTATCATGCCATCCTGCTCAAAGCCCTGGCCGACCGGCTGGCGGAAGCCCTGGCGGAACGTATGCACGAACGGGTGCGAAAGGAATTCTGGGGTTATGCCGCCGGTGAAACTTTGGACAATCTGGAACTTATCGAAGAAACCTACCAGGGCATACGTCCGGCGCCGGGATATCCCGCCTGCCCGGAACACACGGAAAAACGCACCCTTTGGCAGTTGTTACAACCCGATCAGTTGGAGATTACCCTCACGGAAAGTTTCGCCATGTACCCGGCAGCCTCCGTCAGCGGTTGGTATTTTGCCCACCCGGAGGCCAAATATTTTGGTCTGGGGCAAATTGGAAAAGATCAAATCGTAGATTATGCACGTAGAAAAGGTATGTCGGTGGCCGAAACAGAGCGCTGGCTGGCGCCGGTGTTAAATTATGATGTGTGATTTGTCGATTTGTCGATTTGCTAAAAAATGAATCAGGATTGAGTAATTTTGCCCCTCAATTTTGACTGTGTGTTAGAAGCCGTGCAAATATTTTCCAAGCCAATTCCAGCCGGCCGTTTTTTGGCTAAATCCACCATATTTTTATTAAAACCTATCGGCTTCTACCAACGGTGAAGCCTTTTCCCAACCCATCGGACGGCTTGTAACCGTCCGATGGGTTGGGACTTAATACTACTTTGCCGTGTTAGGCTAGTCCCCTCCCTCCAACCCCCATAGCCATCATGTTAAGGAAAAATTGATGCTTTTTAAAATCAAAATGTAAAATTTAAGAGTCAAAATGTAAAAGTGAGATACCGTGAGTAGGTTTATTCAGTGGTCTAAATGCCGGCACAAAGCCCCCTTTCGCGATATTCCTTTTGACTTTTACATTTTACATTTTGACTTTAAAATGCATAGGTATGTTTCCCGCAACATATCAAAGGCGAAGCCCTGCCCTGTCAGAAGGGCTTTTCGCCCTTGAATGAGGCAATTTGGAAAAAAGCAAATAAATAGTTTCAACAAAATGCGCCCAAAAGCAAAATTGGAATACTGTTTGAATTAAAACTAACATCCCAGCGGTATGCCCGCTTTTAATTTCCTACATGAATTATGACAAGTACACTACCAATTATTAGAATGGTGGACCTCAAAACCCAGTATGAAAAAATCCAGGCCGAAATTGACCGTGCAGTACTGGATGTGGTATCCTCCACCGAATACATCAACGGCCCCGAGGTGCGGCAGTTCCAGGCCGACCTGGAAGCATACCTCGGCGGCGGCTATGTCATCCCTTGCGCCAACGGCACGGATGCCCTGCAAATCGCCATGATGGCCCTCGGCCTGAAAGCCGGCGACGAGGTCATCGTACCTGCCTTCACGTATGTAGCCACTGCCGAAGTGATTGCCCTGTTGGGCTTGACACCGGTAATGGTGGATGTGGACCCCGACACCTTTAATATGACAACCGCGTTGGTCGAAGCCGCCATTACGCCCCGGACCCGGGCTATTGTGCCGGTACATTTATTTGGCCAAAGCGTAGACATGGAGCCTTTGCTGGAACTGGCCCGCCGGCATAATTTGTATGTGATTGAAGACAACGCCCAGGCTATTGGCGCCGATTACACGTTTGCCAACGGTATCCGGCAGAAAACCGGTATGATGGGCGACATTGGTTGCACTTCTTTTTTTCCTTCCAAAAACCTGGGTTGCTACGGCGACGGCGGCGCAATGATGACACGCGATGCCGATCTGGCCAAACGAATGCGCATGATTGCCAATCACGGACAGGATCGCCAGTATTACCACGCTAAGGTTGGCGTAAACTCGCGCCTTGATTCCATACAGGCGGCGATATTAAGGGTAAAACTTCCGCATTTAGATGAATACTGCGACGCCCGCCGCCACGCGGCCGACTACTACGACGCTGCATTTGCAGAAATACCGCAATTGAAAACGCCGGTACGTCAGTCCAACTCTACGCATGTTTTTCATCAGTATACCCTGGTATTGCTCGAAGGAGACCGCGACGCCCTGCGCCAGCACCTTACAGAACTACACATACCGGCCATGATCTATTATCCGGTTCCGCTGTATGATCAGCAAGCCTTCAGCCATTACTGGGCGGGAGGCAAATTGCCGGTAACCGAATCACTTTGCAATTCCGTTATTTCCCTGCCGATGCACACCGAACTGACGTCGGAAATTCAGGATATTATTATAAATGCTGTTAAATCATATTTCGAAAAATAACCTTTACTATAATGTTTAAACAACTTCAGGACAAAAAGAAAACACTTGCCGTCGTTGGCCTCGGATACGTAGGCCTACCTGTTGCCCTCGCATTTGCCCGGAAATTCCGGGTACTCGGCTTCGATATTAACGAAAATCGGGTCGCGTTGATGCAGGCCGGGCAAGACCCCTCTCAAGAACTATCCCCGGAAGCTTTTGAAGGCACGGATATCCGGTTTACGGCTAACCCCGAAGACCTGAAACAAGCCCATTTTTTTATCGTAGCCGTGCCGACCGACGTGGATGCGCACAAAGTACCCGACTTGACACCGCTGAAAAAATCTTCCGCCTCCGTTGGCCGCGCCCTGAAACGCGGCGATTACGTGGTATATGAAAGCACGGTTTACCCGGGTTGTACCGAAGAGGATTGCCTGCCGATCCTGGAAGCGGAAAGTGGCCTGCACGGGGTGAAGGATTTCAAAATCGGTTATTCGCCGGAACGTATTTCGCCGGGCGACAAAACCCGGAGCGTGACCGACATCCTTAAAATAGTGGCCGGCTGCGACGAGGAAGCCCTGGAAAATATCGCCCGGGTGTACGAGCAAATTATTAAACCGGGCGTTTATAAAGCCTCCACGATCAAGGTGGCGGAAGCGGCCAAGGTGATTGAGAATACACAACGCGACCTCAATATTTCCTTGGTTAATGAGTTAGCCATTATATTTGACCGTATGGACATCGACACCAAAGAAGTGTTGGCCGCCGCGGGCACGAAATGGAACTTCCTGCCATATTCCCCCGGCTTGGTGGGCGGACACTGCATCGGCGTAGACCCTTACTACCTGCTGCATAAATCCAAACAGATGGGTTATGATCCGGAGGTGATTTTAAGCGGACGCCGGGTGAACGATGGTATGCCGGCTTTCGTAGCCAAACGGCTGGTGCAGATGTTGACCCAAAAAGGAAAAAACCTGTCGAAATCCAAAGTCCTCGTGCTGGGAATTACGTTTAAGGAAAATGTAGCCGATATTCGCAACTCGAAGGTGGTGGAAGTGGTACGCGAACTGATGGATTACTCCATTCATGTGCATGTACACGACCCGCACGCTTCGCCAAATGAGGTGGCGCATGAGTACAAACTGACTTTACAGGATGAAATTTCATCAGGGTACGATGCTGTTATCGTGGCAGTGGCACACCGGGAATTTGAGGGGTTCGACCATGCATATTATACAAAAATTATGAAGGACAACCCTATCCTGTTAGACATTAAGGGGATTTACGACAAGAAATTAATGAACGGAACATTAACCTATTGGAGATTATAATATGATGCGGCAATTCTTCTCAAAACTGTTTGCAAGTCCGGAACCGGCCGATTTTTCGCGGTTGAAAACCGATTTTCATAGCCACCTGCTACCGGGACTGGACGATGGCGTACAAACAATGGAAGAGTCGCTGGAAGTCATTGAGGCGCTCAGCCGACTGGGATACCGCCGGTTGGTGACGACGCCGCACGTTATGGCAGATCGTTACCCAAATAGTTCCAAAACAATAACGGAAAAATGCCGGGAAGTGCGCGCAGCAATTCGTAAGGCGGGTATTCCCGTGGAGTTTTCCGCGGCAGCGGAGTATTTTCTCGATGAACATTTTAGCGAACTGCTGGATTGCGGCGATTTGCTGACCATCGACGAAGATCGCCATCTACTGGTGGAACTGCCTTTCCATCATGCACCGCTGGCCTTGCGCTCCCTGTTGTTTGAGATGCAAAAAAAAGGATTCAAACCCATTTTGGCGCATCCGGAACGATACCCGTACTATCACAATAAACTGGCTGAATATCAGGAGCTGCATGATGCAGGCTGCCGGTTTCAGGTCAATATTTTGTCGATTACGGGGCATTACGGACTGGATGTGCAACAGGCCGCCCAGTTATTATTGAAACACAAACTGGTCGATTATCTCGGAACCGATGCGCACCGGTTGCGGCATGCACAAACGCTGAGTGCCGCCTTGCGCAGCGGACATCTGGAAAAAACCCTCCAACACTACAATTTTGATAATTCTAAACTTTAAACATTCCGTAATCGTGGCCTTTCAGGTTGGACAACCTGAAACAGTTCCCCGAATAGCAGGTAATCCGATTCAACATCATTCAACACAATGCTATGTTTTTAAAACCGACTTTTCCTAAAAATAGAATGACTTATTGGGTATTGGCCGGCGCCGTTTTTTGCCTGATTACCCAAAACGCCTGCATCCAACACCAACAATTAGTCAATTTTGATTCGGGGCCCTCGTTCGACAGTCTTGCACTACCCGTACAACCGCACGCGCTGCGTATCCAACCCGACGATTTGCTGGCCATCAGCGTTTTAAGCCAAACTGCCGACCCGCAGATCACGGCGCCATTCCGAAGCCCCAATCCGGCGGGTGGCGGCGAACAGGAGTCGCCGAAGTATCTGGTGGATGCCGGTGGAAAAATCAATATGCCCTTAGTCGGCAAAGTCTACTTGGTGGGCCTGACTACCCAGGACGCCCGCGATACCCTGGAGGGACGCCTGAGCCAGTTTTTGAAAAAGCCCATTGTGAATGTGCGGATCTCTAATTTCCGTTTTTCGGTACTGGGCGAAGTCAACAAAGCCGGCACTTACACGGTTCCTTACGAACAGGTAAATGTGCTGGAGGCTTTAGGCCAGGCCGGCGACCTGACCAAATACGGCAATCGCGACAACGTGTTGGTCATCCGGCAAACGAACGGGATACGGCAGTACGGCCGGCTGAATCTGCACAACCGCGAGATACTCCAGTCGCCTTATTTTTACCTGGAACAAAACGACATTATTTACGTGGAACCGCTTAAAGCAAAAGTGGGCGACACGGCCGACGCCACCACCAAATACCTGCAATGGGCGCTCCCGGTCGTATCGGTGATCACGCTGCTGGCCACCCTGTTTGTGAAGTAATTTACTCCCGCTTTGTCCCTTTCCGATACGGTCTCCCCCCGCCCACCAGCAGAATCTGCCGCTGAATTCAGCTTGCAGGAGTTTGTGTATACTTACATTCTGCGATACTGGTATTTATATGTGTTTTTTGTCGGATCGGCCCTGGCTTCAGCCTGGTTGCGCATCCGGTATGCCACGCCTGTTTATCAGCAACGCAGTACGTTGTTGATCAAAGATGAGTTCACCAAAAGTTCGGCGGTCAATGAAGAAGCCATTTTTCGCGACCTGGGCTTAATTCAGGGCGGGCCGCGGTTGCTGAACGAGACCCAGATACTCAAATCGCGCCCCATCATGACCGATGTGGTGCTGAAATTGGGTCTGGATGTGGAGTATTACGTCAAAGGCCGGGTGCGTATTTCGGAGGTATATCCGGTAGGCGCCCTGAAAGCGGCGTTGTATGAAGTATCGGAAGACGGATACGATGTGCCGTTCGAAATAACGGTGCTCGACGTGCAGCGTTTTCGGTTGAAACGTGGGGAAAAGGGGAGCGAACATGCCTTCGGCGAAATACTGGAATTGCCGGAAGGCAAGTTCATTTTCACCCTGGCCAATGACAATTTGCCCATCCGGGAGTTTAGGGTAGTTTTTCGCCGCCCCGACGATGCAGCCGCCGGCTATGTCAGCAGCCTGAATATTACCCTGACGAACAATTATTCCAGCGTACTGGAAATGACTTTTAAAAGTCCCATTCCTAAAAAAGGCGTGGATATCCTCAACACGCTCGTGGAAGTGTACAACCAGGTGACGATAGATGATAATAATAAGGTGGGGCGCAATACGATACAGTTTATTGATGACCGGCTGAAATTCCTCACCCGCGAATTGTCCGATGTGGAAGGCGACCTGGAACAGTTCAAAAAGTCCAATGAAATTCCCACGGAAATTAATTCTTCCGTAGATAACCTGTTGGGGCAACTCCTGGGAAACGACAAGGAAATGACCCGGTTGGAGGTTCAGAAAAGCATTATGGAAGGGCTCGAAACGTATCTCCAGGACCAGCTCATGCTGAACGAACCGGCGCCGGTAAATTTATTGCCGGAAAATCCCCAGATCGCCGGCTTGGTGAACCGCTACAACGACCTGTTGCTCGAACGCAGCCGCCTGATGCTGGCCATTACCCCGGAAAACCCCTCGCTGAAAAACCTGAACGCCCAGGTAGACGTATTCCGCCAGAGTATTCTGACCACCCTCCGGAATAACCGCACGGAAATAGAACTCACCCTGAACAAAGCCCGCAGTCAAAACCAGCGCTACCAAAGCAAAATCCGCACTTTTCCCACCAAAGAACGCGGCCTCCTCGAGATCAAACGCCAGCAGAGTATCAAAGAAAGCCTTTTTCTATACCTGCTGCAAAAGCGCGAAGAAACCGCTTTGTCTCTGGCCGTGGCCGTGCCGAACTCCCGCGTGGTTGATCCGGCGCTCAACTCCGGCATACCCATCAGCCCGAACAAACGGTCTATTTATCTGCTCAGTTTATTGATCGGGCTGCTTATTCCCTCCGGATTTATTTATTTACGGTACTTACTGACCAATACCGTACAATCGGAGGCCGATATTTCCTCTCAAACCAATGTGCCGCTCCTGGGTACCATCGCCTATAAAAAAGTGGAAGACCCCGTGGTCGTACATGCCAACAGCCGAACGGCCATGGCCGAAATGTTCCGGCTGATGCGCACCAACCTGCAATTTCTGACCGCCGGAAAAGGCAACCAGGTCATCCTGATTACTTCCAGCAGCAGCGGCGAAGGCAAAAGTTTCGTTACCCTCAACCTCGGTATTACCCTCGCCCTGGCCGAAAAAAAGACCATTATCCTGGAGCTCGACCTTCGGAAGCCCAAACTCATCCGTTACCTGACCAAACAACCGAGCGAAAACGGCATTACCCATTATCTCATCGGCCAACTGGAGGTCGACCAGATCGTACAACAATCGACCCTGCAACCCAATCTGTACTATATCGCCAGCGGGCCCATACCGCCCAACCCGGCCGAACTCCTGCTCACCGACCGGCTGAAGACCCTGATCGAACGGCTCCGCGAGGACTTCGACTACATCCTGCTCGACACCCCCCCCGTAGGCATGGTGGCTGACGCCCTCTTACTGGGAGAAAGAGCCGATTGCTCGTTGTACGTGGTGCGTCATGGGCACACCCAAAAATCGACCTTGCAACTGATCCAGGAACTGTACACCGAAAAGAAACTGCCTCAACTCGCACTGGTGTACAACGGCGTCAAAACCGGGAACCGGTACGGATACGGCAAAGGATATGGATACGGGTATGGATATGGGTACCACTACGGGTATTATGATGAAGGCAAAGCGGGAAAGCGATGGTGGGAAATATGGAAAAAAGGATAAGTATCCTGTTTCTTTATCTAAAATCTTTTGATGCCACGGGCGGTATTGAAAAAGTGAACCGAACCCTACTCCGGGCCTTGTTCGACATTTACCAGGAACAAAAAGCCCGAATTCTGGCGGCATCGCCTTATGAGACGAAGCCCGATGAGCGGTATTTTCCCAATATATTTTTCCGGGGCTATCGTGGCAAACGATGGCGGTTTATGTTGGATATGCTATGGCAAAACTGGAACACGGATGTTTTATTCGTGGGTCATATCAATTTGGCGCCGGCAGCCTGGCTGCTCCGAAAACGGTATCCGCGCATGCGCACGGTGGTGATGACGCACGGCATCGAGGTTTGGTCGCCCTTGCGGGGTTTCAAATTGCTTTTATTGAAACAGGCGGACCGGATCATTGCCGTCAGCCGGTTTACTGCGGAAAAACTGATTTCCGTACAAGGGCTCAGCCCGGAAAAAATAACCGTATTGCCCAACTGTCTCGATCCCTTTTTCAAATTTCCGAATACCTTTTCCAAGCCGGACTACCTGTTGCAACGCTACGGCCTCCAACCCGGCCAACCGGTTTTATTAACCATTTCGCGGCTTAATGCACGGGAAGGCTACAAAGGATACGACAAAGTACTGGCCTGTCTGCCGGAGTTATTGGCCGACTACCCGAATTTACAATATATCCTCGCCGGAAAATCGGACGAAAAGGAACACCGGCGTTTGACAAACATCATCCGGGAATTAGGTTTGGAATCCTGCGTTCATCTGCCCGGATTTCTGCCCGATGCCGAACTCAGCGATCATTACCTGCTGGCCGACGTATTTGTCATGCCCAGCAAAAAAGAGGGATTCGGTTTAGTCTTTATCGAAGCCCTGGCTCACGGCGTTCCCGTGGTAGCCGGCAATGCCGACGGCAGCGCAGAAGCCCTGCAAAATGGACGGCTCGGCCTTTTGATCGACCCGGATGATCCGGCTGCTATCGCCGGCGCTATTCGGCAAACCCTTCAACGTCCCGGCGACCCGGCGGCAAGACAAAAGGCTGTTGCAGAATCTTTTAATTATCCGGATTATAAAACCCGCTTGTGGAAATTGCTCTCCATCTGAAATGCGCGAAACAAGAATAATCATCGAACCCGGCCGCACGGAGCGCAACTACTGGCAGGACCTGTGGCGTTACCGGGAGTTGTTTTATATCCTGAGTTGGCGCGACATAAAAGTGCGGTACAAACAAACCGTCATAGGCGCGGTTTGGGGCATTTTACGTCCTTTGCTCACGATGATCGTGTTTACCGTCGTATTCAGCCGGATCGCGCAATTGCCCAGCGAAGGCGCCGCGCCGTACGCCATATTGGTATTTGCAGCCATGCTTCCCTGGCAATTTTTCGCCAACGCGCTCACCGAATCCAGCAACAGCCTGATCGGCAACGCCAACCTGATCACCAAAGTTTATTTCCCCCGGCTGATCATCCCGGCCAGTTCGGTAATCACGTCTTTTGTCGATTTCGCCATTTCTTTTGCCCTCTTGTTCGTGCTCATGGCATGGTACGGGTATGCGCCTTCGTGGAATATGGTTTTCCTACCAGGCTTTATCGTGCTGGCCTTTTTCACCGCATTCGGCGTCGGATTATACCTGACCGCGTTGAATGTCAAATACCGCGATTTCCGTTATATAATTCCATTTATCGTGCAATTCGGCCTGTATATATCGCCGGTAGGTTTTAGTAGCAACGTTGTGCCCGATCACTGGCGCTGGCTCTACAACCTCAATCCCATGGTCGGTGTGATCGACGGGTTCCGCTGGTGTATTTTAGGTGAATCGGCGCTGAACCGGCAAAGCGTACTGACAGCCGTAATTATATCTGTGTTGTTTACCTGGATCGGTATCCGGTATTTCCGCAAGATGGAGAAGGGGTTTGCGGATGTAATATGAGGGTTATTTCATCATTGGGGCATTTCGTCATTAGCGCATGAAACCTATTATCAAGGTTGAAAATTTAGGCAAAAAATACCTCATCCGCCATGAGCATCCGGAGCGGTATGTCGCCTTGCGTGACGTACTGGCTAACCGTGTTAAAAAAATATTCTCGTTTCCAAAAAGCCTGCGCGCGCAGCAAAGCGCCGTCGATTTTGAAGAATTTTGGGCACTCAAAGACCTGAATTTTGATATCCAGCCCGGCGACCGGGTCGGCATTATCGGCCGCAATGGGGCCGGGAAAAGCACCCTGCTCAAGATATTGAGCCGCATTACCGAGCCCAGTACCGGCCGGGTGGAACTGAATGGACGGGTAGCCAGCCTGCTGGAAGTCGGCACCGGCTTCCACCCCGAACTAAGCGGCCGGGAAAATATCTTTCTCAATGGCGCTATCATGGGAATGAGCCGGGCGGAAATCAGGCGAAAATTCGACGAAATCGTGGATTTTTCCGGGGTGGAAAAATTCCTCGACACACCGGTAAAACGTTATTCCTCCGGTATGTATGTGCGTCTGGCCTTTGCCGTGGCCGCACACCTCGAACCGGAAATATTGGTGGTGGATGAGGTACTGGCCGTGGGCGATGCGGAATTTCAGAAAAAATGTTTGGGAAAAATGGAGGAGGTGAGTACCCGGGAAGGAAGGACGATATTGTTTGTCAGTCATAATCTATCCGTCGTACAAACGCTTTGTGAAAAAGGGATTTACCTGAAAGCCGGTCAAATTGCCGCTGCGGGTAGCATCGATGACCTTGTATCGGCTTATATCCGGGAACAACATCAGAAAGAAAACAACCGGGAACCAATAAGTTTTGGTCGAATCCGGGTAAACCAGATAAAAACCACCCCCTCCACTATTCGGAGCGGCGATCGTTTGTCGGTGGAAGTAAGTTGGTTGGCTGTGCAAAACTGTTCTATCATTGGTGGTGCATTACTGTTATATAATAGTGCCGGTGTAAGAGTAGGTATTATTGATTTGAGAAGTAAATTGGTATATAAAAAAATGACCGAAGGAGAATGCATGTTCATTAATATTGATATTAACAGAGTAAATTTGATTGAGGGCACGTACTCCCTTGGGCTTTACCTGAATACGACCGACCGTTCAGGAGATATATACGACCTGGCCTCTGTAACCATAGAAGAACAAAATCAAGATACCGGGATTGCCCCATATGAACAGCGATACAGGGGTCTTGTAAATTTTCATTTCGAGATTCATTAAAATGCAGATATATCTAAGGCCGGGACTAAAATATCTGGGATTTTTTCATTTTCTCAAACTACTCCTACGCATTAAATATGGCAGGGGTGGTATTGCTTATGTCAACTTTATCTTGCGAAGGTTGAACTTTCACGATTATCTTTTTGATAACCGAAACAAGGTCAGATTCAAGGTTAAATACAACGATCTGATTTCAATGTCGATATTGAAGTCCGGATGTTATGAAAAAGATTCACTTCAGTTAGTACTGAAAGCCCTGCAGTACAAACCAGGCTTATTCATAGACATTGGCGCCAATTTTGGACTTTACACCATATATGCCTCTAAAATACCCGGGGTAAAAACGATCGCTATCGATGGTTTGTCTGAATCCTTTTCTTTGCTGCTCAACAATATTGAGGCGAACCAATTGCGCGATAAAGTTACCGCCTGCAACCTCATCCTGTCCTCCCGGCAACATTTTGCTTTTTTCGGGCATCATGACCAGGGAAATCTCGGCTCATCGCGAATAAAAAACACGCTTCGAGCAGATGTCCCCAACCAGTATATCGTAGATACCACCACATTGGACGGTCTCCTGGAATTTATTCAGCCGGATTATCCAGTCATTTCCCTGATAAAAATGGATATCGAGGGTCAGGAATACGAGGTGTTAAAAAATAGTACATTATTGGAAAAATCGCGCCCGTCTTACCTGTTGGTAGAGATGCTGGATGACAATGAAAATTTTGATAAAATAATCGACTTTTTTAAGGAGTACCAGTATATACCCTACAATATATATGGCACCAGGTATGAAACAGGAGCACCTATTCCGGAAAGTAATTTGCTCTTTATAGATAGTAAAAACCTGGATTCGTTATTACGTGTGTATGACATCCCAAAGTAAACACATCGTCCTGGTAACCACTACACACCTGAGCACCAACCCCCGGCTATTGAAGGAAGCGAATGCCCTCTCTGCACAGGGTTATCGGGTAACCGTATTGAGTTGTTATACTATAAAATGGGGCTACGACGCGGATCAGCGTATTATAAAAGAAGCGCCTTTTAATACTATCCTGGTCGGTGGCACGCCAAATAAAAACCTCCGGCTGTGGCATTATGGGCGACTACGAAGAAAAACTTGTTCCTGGTTCCCGTTTATCCCTGCCTGCCGTATCCGGATGTTCGCCAGGGCTTATGACGAATTATTATCTGCTGCAATTCAATTAAAAGCAGACCTCTATATCGGACACAATTTGGGGACGCTGCCCGTGGTTGCTAATGCTGCAAAAAAACACGGTGTGCCGTATGCTTTTGATGCTGAAGATTTTCACCGCGAAGAAGCGGCTTCCGATGCCGTCTCCAATAGCGGCAAGTGGAAACGTTTGATCGAAGAACGGTACTTTCCAGGCGCCGCCTACATCACTGCCGCCAGTCCTTTGATCGGCGCCGAATACCAAAAACACTTCCCTGGCCAAACCGTTGCCGTGATCAATAACGTTTTTTCTAAAGCCCGGCAACCACCGTTTCGCAATTCTACAAATGGCCCCCTGAAATTGTTTTGGTTCTCGCAAACCATAGGTACCGACCGGGGGCTTGACGACGTGTTGAACGCGATGCAACATATTCCGGAGATACCGATTCTCCTGACGCTCCTTGGCAGATGCAGCGATTCATTGAAGCAGTATTTTGAATCAAAATGCGCCACTCCGAATCATACCATACGGATACACGATCCGATTGAGCCGGATCAGATATTTACCTTAGATGCTGAACAAGATATCGGATTAGCACTTGAATCCGGTGTTTCATTAAACAGGAATATAGCCTTGACAAATAAAATATTCACTTATCTACTTGCCGGCAACGCAGTACTCGTCTCTGAAACGCCGGCACAAAAGAATTTTATACAGGAATATCCCTCAACCGGACTTTCTTATCCTATTGGCGATATACAGTCGCTGGCAAACCATCTCACCTTTTTTTATCAAAACCGCCAGACGTTACAGCATGCCCGCCGAAGTGCCTGGCAATTGGCGCATGATACCTTAAATTGGGAGGAAGAGCAAAAGAAACTGATCAAATTGATTGAAAGTATTTGGAGGTGAAGGTGTTGATCATTTCCCCCCACTTTCCCCCGATCAACGGGGCCGACATGCACCGGATCAGGCAAAGCCTTCCTTATTACCGGGATTGGGATTGGGAAACAACGGTGGCGGCGGTCGAGCCTTCGTATGTGGAAGGCAGCCGGGATGCCCTGCTGGAACAATCCATCCCCGCAGACACGCGGATTATCCGGATAAAAGCATTTGACACAAAGTGGACGCGGAAATTCGGTTTGGGCAGCCTCGCACTGCGCTCCTTATGGTTTTACTGGAAAACCGTAAACCGACTGTTGCGCCGGGAACACTTTGACCTGATCTTCTTTTCCACCACACAATTTCCGCTGCTGATCCTCGGGAATTACTGGAAAAAACGTTTCGGCATTCCGTATGTGATTGATATGCAAGACCCTTGGTATAACGATTACTATGAAACCCATCCCTGGGTAAAACGGCCGCCAAAATACTGGTTTGCTTCCAGGCTGAACAAATACCTGGAGCCCATTGCAATGCGCCATGTTAGCGCTTTGATTGCCGTTTCTGATGCTTATAATAAAACCCTGCGGGAACGATATCCGCATATCCAATCAGGCCAATGTCACACAATTACGTTCGGCGCCGCTGAAAGAGATTTTCAAATTGTACAGGCGTCCGGCGTTCAACAACAAATCTTTAGTCCATCCCCGGATCATGTAAATATCGTTTATGCAGGAATCGCCAATTCCAGTATGCAACAGGCCCTTCAAATCCTCATGGGGAGCCTCAAGTCTGGGTTAGCGCGTTGGCCGGAGGTGTTTCGCGCTGTGCGACTTCACTTTATCGGCACCACTTATGCCCCAAATGGCAAGGCTGAATCTGCTATCGAACCCATCGCACAGGAGGCCGGTATTTCGAGTTATGTTCAGGAGTACCCAGAACGTTTGCCCTATTTTCAAACCTTGCGCCTGCTACTGGACGCCGACATTTTACTCATCATTGGCTCCGACGACCCGAATTATACCGCATCAAAATTGTACCCGTATATTTTAGCCCGGAAACCACTACTGGCTATTTTCCATGAAAACAGCAGCATCTTGCGTGCGATAAAAGAGATAAATGCCGGCTATTGTATCCCGTTCGGCGTTCCAGGAAAAGAGGCAGAATTGGCCGCGCAAACGGCATCGATACTTCACGATTGGATATTAAAATTGCCATTTGCCCCACCTTTAAATTGGTCATTTGTCGAGCCGCATCTGGCCGCGACAAAAACCGCTGAGCAAGTTCGGGTATTTAATCAGGCTATTAAAGCAGACGCATGAAAATGCGTCATAATTCGTTGTTCGCTATCCGCTGTCTTTGGTTTGCAAACAGGTTGAGAGACTGAATTATGGCACTCAAAAAACTGGCTATTCTGACCACACACCCGATACAATACTATGCTCCGGTTTTCCGGATGTTATCGGAGCGGAAAAATATCGAAATCAAGGTATTTTACAGCTGGGGAGGAACCAGCCTTAAAAAATACGACCCGGGCTTTGGCCGGGTGATTGAATGGGATATCCCGCTGCTCGATGGTTATGAATACGAATTTTTGGAAAATAGCAGCACAGACCCGGGTACGCATCATTTTTATGGCATTTTGAATCCTCGCATAAAGCAGCAGATAGAAGTATGGAAACCGGATACGGTTTTGGTAATTGGCTGGAATTATCATAGTCACTTGCGGGCCTTGCGTCATTTTCACGGTCGCTTGCCGGTACTCTTTCGAGGCGACTCTAATCTGCTGGATGAAGTCCCGGGTTGGAAAAAAATCGCGCGCCGGCTGGCACTGACCTGGGTATATCGCTATGTGGATATCGCGTTATACACCGGCAGTGCAAACAAACAATACTTCGTGGCACATGGACTAAAAGAAAATCAGTTGATATTTGCGCCACACGCGGTTGAAAACGAGCGGTTTACGGATAACGAAACCCGGCGTTATGCCGAACACGCCTTGAGTTGGCGGCGCGAAATCGGCTTTTCCGACGAGGACATTGTGCTCTTATTCGCAGGAAAACTGGAGCATAAAAAAGGCATTGACTTACTGCTGGAGACTTTCATGCGCATGGATAATAGCAAGATGAAGTTGCTGATAGTTGGAAGCGGCTATGCTGAATCTAAATTAAAAGCCACCGCCGCAAAAGATACCCGGGTCCATTTTCTGCCATTTCAGAATCAAACGAAAATGCCTGTTGTCTACCGTCTTGGCGATATTTTTTGTTTACCCTCCCGGGGGCCGGGCGAAACCTGGGGGCTGGCGGTAAACGAAGCGATGGCATGCGGCAAGGCCGTTTTGGTCAGCGATCGCTGCGGATGTGCTGCAGACCTGGTAAAAGATGGAGAAAATGGCTATATTTTTCAATCCGGCAATCCGGATAGTTTATCTGATAAAATTCGATTGCTGTATACGTCGGGGCTCCAAAATTTGAGGCATTTTGGATTAAAATCCGGTGAAATAATAAAAGATTGGTCTATCGGTCGCCTTACCGATGCAATAATGAATAGTATACAACCCTTTTGAGCGGCTGATGAAGCGTTACCGTATTCTTGTAGTTTGTGGAGGGAGCCATGTTTCCGGATTGGAGATTATGAATCTCACGCTGATGAAACAGTTAAAGGAGGCGGGACATTCCGTATGCTGTCTTGTGAGTGGATGGAATGACGGCGCTTTTATTGCCCGTTTAGAAAATCTGGAAATACCCTACAAAAGTGTCAAACTTGGAAATTTATATCTTAGTCGCCTCCTATGGACACTGGCCACAATACTGAATTTGCCTAAAGCAATTTTCCAAATAAATTACCTCTTGAAAGAATATAAGCCTGATATCATTATCCTGAACGATCATAGAAATTTTTTGCATGCAGGGTTCTTGTGGAATGGCTTAAATCTTATATATTGGGAAGAAAATCTTCCTGCTTTTGGTTTGTTTAACAAAATAACTTTTAAATATCTTCATAAGAAAGCCCGCGCTATAATTGCTTGTTCTGATTTCGTTAAAAACAGACTGGAGGCTCTTATGCCGGGTTCTTCCAAAATAAAAACTATTCATAATAGTATTGAAACCTCCGACAATATTTTTTCAGTACAAATTCGAGACTTCAATGAGCCTATACGGATCGGAATCGTTGGGCAGATAATTCCAAGAAAAGGTCACCTCATGCTCGTGGAGGCCTTTGCCGTTTTGCTTAATAAAAACCTGAATTGTGCGATACATATTTACGGAAATGATCAGACAGCGTATGCGGTAGAGGTAAGTAGATTAGTGAATAATTATGGACTGAGCAGACATGTTCACTGGAAAGGATTTGTGAACGATAAAAACGATATATACGGTAATTTGGATATCGTTGTTGTTCCTTCCGTCGATGAGCCTTTTGGTTTGGTTGCATTGGAGCCTGCGCTTTGGAATCTCCCGGTTGTCGCAGCAAGATCAGGGGGTTTACCTGAAATAATTGAAGATGAATGTAGCGGACTATTATTTAATCCGGATGATTTCCAGGAGTTAGCCATACAATTAGAAAAACTGATTACTTCCCCTAGCCTAAGAGATGAAATGGGCAGGCAGGCGAAAATTCGTTTGAATCAATATTTTACGGCGCAACGCATGACTGATAAGTTTATTGAAATATTTGATCAACTACATAAAACGACTATCCAGTAAAATGAGTGGAAAAACGACCTTTCATTGGCTGATGTATCGTTTAGGCTTCCATGAGCCACATACACAAACCACAAAAAAGGAGCGGCTTTTAATCGAAGCATATTCGAAGGGAAAACAAGTTGCTGTAGAAATTGGTGTATATGAAGGACGAACAACTGCTATCTTAGCCAGTAGTGTTGCCAAAGCAGGGAAAGTCGTGGCTGTCGATCCGTTCTTTTCAGGCAAGTTGGGCATTTCTTATGGAAAAATGATTACATTTCATTACCTGCGACGGAATCGCCTCATTTCGAAAGTGCAATTTTTAGAAATGTTTAGTTATGAAGCTGCGCAATTATTCAAAGAGGAAATTGACTTTCTATTTGTAGACGGGGATCATAGCTATGAAGGTATATCAAGAGACTGGCAAGACTGGTCAGTAAAACTGAAGCCTGGTGGTTACGTTGCATTGCACGATACAAGTATTCCTGACCACGATCCAAATGTATCCAGGTTGGGTTCATATAAATATTATAACGAAGTAATCAAGCAAGATGACCGATTTGATTGGATTACAGCGGTAGATAGCCTGAATATTTTACAACGAAAGGCAAATATTTAATTGATCGAGAACGAGGCGCACGTATGTTAAAACAAAACGCTATAAAAACCTTGCTCATTGGTAGCATGTGTTATCTTTTTGCAATTATAGACTCCCCCAATTTTATATTAACCGCAGCGTCACTTAGCGTATTCATACTTTTTATCCAGTTATTTTATACCCACGAATTTCCAAGTTTTGTACTTTTTGGATTGCTGATGCAATGGCTTTCCGTATCGATCGAGTTACATTATTGCAATTTTCATGGCATTACATTAGCCGAAAAATATTTGTCCAGCGGCAAGAGTTACGGAGCGCCTGATTTACTAAATGAAGCATTTTGGTTAAATTTATCCGGTATTGTTGCCTACGCTTTTGGGATATGGGTGATAATTAGAAAAACAACTACCAATTATGAAAAAACAAACACAAACGGTTTAGACAGATATAATCCTAAAAAAATAATTTATTTATATATTGGTTTATTTATATTAAGTATATTTATAAAAAACAATCTTTTTACCTTTGTAAGCCTTTCGCAATTATTAAATTTCATTCTTACGCTGAAATGGGGATTCTTTTTTATAATGATATATATCTGTATAAAACAAAAATCTAATTTAATTTTTTTAAGTTGTGTTGTTTTATTTGAATTTATTCTCGGATTCGCTTCATATTTTTCCAGCTCTTTTCTTAATATTTTGGTATTAAGCGTAATTGCATTTTTGTTTAGCCAACCCCGTATAAAGGTTAAGTATCTCGCACCAGGACTTGTATTGATATCGGGCATTATCTACTTCGTGCTTTTATGGACTTCCGTTAAAGAGAAATACCGTATGTTCCTGAATCAGGGTTCAAGAGAACAAATCATTAAAGTAGACCGTGATGAAGCCCTACAAAAATTTACTGAATTAGCCGGCGATGTTACGACAAGTACGCTCGTCGACAACGTAAGCGATGTAGTCGACCGGGTCGGATATATCGCTTACTTTTCCAATACGCTTCAATACGTACCGACACTCAAACCGCACCAGGATGGGGCAATATATTGGAACGCCGTGTCCTATTATTTCAAGCCCCGGTTGTTTTTCCCGGAAAAACCGGCAATCGACGACTCAAAACATACCGCAGAATATACCGGTTTATTTATTTCCGGAAAAGAATCCGGCACCTCAATCAGTCTTGGCTATGTACCGGACGCCTATATCGACTTTGGAGCCGTTTTTATGTTTTTTCCATTATTGCTGCTTGGTATTTGTACAGGGTGGATTTACCGGTACTTTTTTAGAAAATCGCCAAATATGTTTTGGGCCATGGTTTTGACGACTCCATTTTTCTTTCTGACAAATATAAATGGCATGAACGCAGATAAAGTAATTGGTGCGTTGCTTATCTATACTGTTTTCGGTTTTTTTACGATCCGGTTCCTGCCCAAATATGTCGACAGATTTATTATGAATCCTAAATGACCCTCCTCCACATCACCCCTTCCTACAAACCCGCATTCCATTACGGCGGCCCTACGCAATCCGTAAGCCAGTTATGTGAAAACCTGGCAAAACTCCATCACCAAGTGGAAGCACTTACCACTACTGCCAATGGAAATACCGAATTACACGTGTCAATTGCGGCCCCGCAGCAAGTAGACGGTATTTCCGTCCGATACTATCCACGTTGGACCGGCGACCACAGCCACTTCTCCCCAGCCCTCTTGTTGTATTTATGGAAAATTTGCCAGCGCTTTGATGTCATCCATATCCACGCCTGGTGGAATTTAGTTTCTATTTTTTCCGTATTAATATGCCGTATTCGCAAGGTTCGGCCTGTCGTATCGCCGCGTGGTATGTTAAGTCCGTACACCATGCAAAGCCGGGCGAAAAGGTTCTTTCACCACCTGCTGGGCAACGCCTTGTTGCAAGGTTCGGTTTTGCATGTTACCAGCGAACAGGAACAGCAAGAAGTAGCCGCTTTAGTGCCCGGTGCTACCATTTTTTGCCTGCCTAATCTGGTGCCACTCCCAACCCCTGTGCATTCAACTTTAGCCGTTGATAAAAATACCGGTTGCTTTAATATATTGTTCCTCAGTCGAATAGATCCAAAAAAACGACTCGAACTCCTCTTTCAATCCCTCTCACTCCTCCCCCTACCCTACCGCCTGACTATTGCCGGCGCCGGCGAACCCGACTATGAAGCCGGCTTGCGCCAACTGGCGCAAAACCTCGGAATAGCAGCCAATATCGAATGGGCCGGATGGGTCGAAGGCGACAAAAAAACCGAATTACTGGCCGCTGCCGATGTTTTTATACTGACTTCTTACAACGAAAACTTTGCCAACGCGGCATTAGAAGCCCTGGCAACGGGCGCCCCCGCAGTACTCACCGATACCGTCGGGCTGGCGGAATATGTACGACAAACCGGATTCGGGCGCGTCTGTCCGCCGGAACCAACCGCTATCGCCGCGGCCCTGGCCGAACTGGCTGTCAACGGCTGCGGATTCGAACGACAGGCCATAGCCGAACAAGTGCGCCGGGATTTCGACCCCGCGCGATTGGCCCAAGCTTATGTGGATGTATACCAAAAACTGGCCGGAAATCCAGAGAAGCCTTGAATTCCTCCGGCGGGAATGGATTTGGCCGGCGGCATATACCTTGGCCTGTCTGCTTGTATTTTTTAACCCGCCATTATTTGCCGTCATCTCAGGTATTGCACTCCTCGGTGCGGAGTTGAACGCCTGGCTGCGCAGCATCGGAAGGGAGGTAAACCTGCGCGGCATCCTGCGTTCCACCGTTTTGCTCACCATGTGGGTGGCGCCGGCAATAGCCTGGTGGGGCGCGGGCGCCACCTGGTACACCGGGCATATCATGCCGGTTTCGGAAGCCGTTTATTGGTCGCTGGCGGCGCCCGGCGTGGCAGCCCTGAACCTGGCCCTGCGTTGGCCCTGGCCGGCATTTCTTTCGGAAAGATGGAGCCTGTCCACCGCTCCGGCCGCGCTGATATTGATTCCGTTGGGGCTGGCCGGCCAATTGGCGCTACCCTGGGCGCCGCCGGTCTTGCATTTGCCGGCCCACCTGTGCGCGCAACTTGTTTTTGTCGGACTGCTTTACGGGATATTAGCCTGGCCGACACGTCGCTGGTGGTGGGTATCGGCCGGTATGCTTTACGCCGGTACATTGGCTTTGCAAACAACCTTTTTTGGCGCAGGCCTGATGTGGTGCCTGATGATGCTTTTATCCGCCTTGAAAGGAAAGGCTATCTCCGCGGGCTGGCGTTACGGACTGGCCGGCGGGGGCGTTTTGGCGTTGGCCGTTCTGCTTTCTTTCAAATACGAATATCGCAAGGTGGTGCAGGAAACCGATCCGGCCCAGCCGGCTTTACAGGTTTTCACCGGCATGCTATGGGAGCAAATTACGCATCCGGAACGGTGCCTGCAACCAGAAGCCGTCGAAACGATCGTAAACCGCTTCAATCAGGGATATTATACGGCACAAGCCATGGCCTGGACACCCGCCCAGGAGCCTTTTACCTGCGGCAAAACCATTGCAGACGATGCCTGGGCGGCTTTAATACCCCGATTTATTGACCCGGACAAACACCAGGCCGGCGGATTTAATAACATGAAACGTTTCGCCGGCGTCAGCGGCCGGTCATACAGCATGAACATTGGTATTTTCGGCGAAGTCTACGTCAATTTTGGCATTGCCGGTGGGGCAATTTGCCTGCTCGGCTACGGTTTGTTGCTTAACGCGCTGATGGCACTGGCCTTCCGGTACCTGGACGCGCCGTGGTGGCCATACCTGTTTCTGCCCGCCCTGCATGTCGAATCGGATATCGGTATTGTGTGGAACCACCTCACAAAAGCAGGTCTGGTAGCCATCAGTCTGATCGTTTTAATCCGGCTTTTTCAAAAATACCGGTAACTACTTATGCCGCTTCCCATCAGCGTTATCATCCTCACCTTCAACGAAGAAAAAAATCTGCCGGATTGCCTGTCTGCACTGGATGGCCTGGCGGAACAAGTGGTGGTTGTGGATTCCGGCTCCACCGACCGGACGCTGGAAATAGCCCGCAGTTGGGGCGCAGAAATCGTCGAACATCCTTTTCAATATTACAGCCAACAGCGCAACTGGGCCCTGGACAATCTCCCGCTGCGCTGTGAATGGACCTTGCAACTCGACGCGGACCACCGCGTCACCCCGGAACTCCAGAAAACGCTCCGGGAAATATTCAGTCCCCTGCCCCCCACCGGCATCAATGGCTACATGGTCAGCCGCCGCACGATGTTTCTCGATAAATGGATTCGCTACGGCGGGCATTATCCGGTGTATCACGCCGTGCTTTTTCGCCGGAGTGCAGGCCGTTGTGAAGACAAACTTTATGATCAACATTTTGTCGTGCAGGGGGAAGTCCGGAAACTTCGGGGCGACATCATCGATATCATTACCGACTCTTTGAGCACTTTTACCGAGCGGCATAACCGCTGGGCAAGCCTCGAGGCGCAAGATCAATCCCAAACGACAATTAATCCGGATAGCCGGCGTATCCAAGCTAAATTAGGTGGCACACCCATGGAAAAACGGCGTTTTTTAAAGTCCGTTTACGAGCGGTTGCCCCTTTTTGTACGCCCGTTTTTGTATTTCTTCATCCGGTATTTTTTGCGCCTGGGCTTCCTGGATGGCCGCCGCGGGTTGATTTTTCACTTTTTGCAAGGCTTTTGGTTCCGCTTTCTGGTGGACGCCAAAATTTTTGAACTGCGCTATCAAAACATGAGCCGGCACAAGCCAAACAAGCATGAAAACGGACCTCAGCAAATTTGACAACGGCTGGTATCACCCTGGCCGTCCGGTTATAGTGCGGGCACTATGGTTTCTGGTAAACGGGCTTTTTTTTATAAACCCGGTGTTACCTTTTTCCGGTTTAAAAATCATTTTGCTGCGCCTCTTCGGCGCAAGAATCGGCCGTCAGGTAGTGATAAAACCCGGTGTAAATATCAAATACCCCTGGCGGCTTCAAATTGGTGATCATTGTTGGATCGGCGAAAAAGTGTGGATCGATAACCTGGCGGATGTTAAAATCGGCAACCATGTTTGTCTTTCACAGGGCGCTTTTTTGCTCACCGGGAATCACAACTATAAAAAACCGGCGTTTGATCTGATGACCGGCGAAATCACCCTGGAAGACGGCGTTTGGATCGGTGCAAAATCAATCGTGTGTCCGGGCGTCATCTGTTATTCACATGCCGTATTGAGTGCCGGCTCCGTGGCTACAAAAAGGCTGGAGGCATACGGCGTTTATCAGGGCAACCCGGCCATTAAAATCCGGGAAAGATGCGCGTCAGACAGCCTTGAGTCGCCAGCCCGGTAAACGGAGGACTGATACACAGCGTCTTCGAACTTCAAACTTCGAACTTCAAACTTCTTTTAATCTATGAATCCGCTCGTCTCCATCATCACCCCCACCTTCAACAGTGCCGCCACCCTCCGCGATACGTTGGACAGTGTGCGCCGGCAGGACTATCCCGCGTTGGAGCATATCATCGTGGATGGCGGCTCCAACGACGGTACTCTGGCCCTGACATCGGAATTTAACGGCCGGCTTCAGGTATTATCGGAGCCCGACCAGGGGCTTTATGATGCCATCAACAAAGGGTTACGTTTGGCAAAAGGCGAGATCGTAGGCGTGCTCAACTCCGATGACTTTTATAGCCACAACGCCGTCATCAGCCGGATCGTGGCATTGATGGACCGGCACAACGCCGACTCGGCTTACGGCGATCTGTGTTATGTGGCCGCCGCCGATACACGGCGCATCGTGCGCTATTGGCGTTCTGGCGAGTACCGGCCGGGTAAATTCCTGTACGGATGGATGCCCCCGCATCCCACGTTTTTTGTCCGCAAAAATGTGTATGAGCAATTAGGCGGCTTCGACCCGGCGTTGAATATCGCTGCTGACTACGAACTGATGCTCCGTTTTCTGTACCGCCACGGCCTGAAAACCGCTTATTTGCCCGAGGTGCTGGTACACATGCGCACGGGCGGCGTCAGCAATGCCAGTTGGCGACACCGGCTGCGGGCCAATCTGGAAGACCGCGATGCTTGGCGCCGCAACGGCCTGCAACCCTATTTTTTCACCACCTGGCTGAAGCCGCTGCGAAAAATTCCGCAGTTTTTCCTGCCGCCGCCCACTCTATGATACGTATTGTGCTGTTTGCGGCCACCAGGCCTAATTTAGTCAAAGTCGCTGCGTTGTATCAGGCCTTCATTGCCGACCCGGCTTTCGACGTGCAAGTGGTATACGCCAACCAGCATTACGACGAAGAAATGTCGGGCAACCTGTACCGGCAACTCGGTTTGCCGGCAAAACACATCCGGCTGTTGCTTCCAAAACTACCGGGCCCCGCTCAAATGACTGCCCTGACGAAGCAGTTTCGCCAGTTTCTGGAATCAACACGCCCGGATTGGGTGCTGGTAACCGGCGATGTGAATGCCACCCTGGCCGCGGCACAGGCAGCCCGGCAGGCCGGCGTTTCCCTGGCACACGTGGAAGCGGGCTTGCGCAGTTTCGATACGAATATGCCGGAGGAACACAACCGCATCGACACCGATGCGCTGGCCGATGTACATTTCGTATCCGAATCTTCCGGCGTCGGGCATTTGTTGCGGGAAGGGGTTCCGCCGGATAATATTCATTTAGTGGGGAATGTGATGATCGATACCCTGCGCCGGATGTTGCCGGCAGCCCTGGCTATGCCCTGGCCGGACAGCCTCCCCGCGGCGCCGGCCCCCGTATTGTCGGGTCAATATTTCACCGCCACACTGCACCGCCCCTCTAATGTGGACCATCCGGAGACGCTCAGGCGACTGCTGGACCTGCTGCGCCACCTGACGACCCTGGTGCCGGTTATCTTTCCGGTTCACCCGAGAACCGCCCACCGGTTGAAAGAGCACCATTTAGAGCATGAACTAAATGCCGTCCAGGGTTTGTACCCGACTTCCCCCCTGGGGTATCTGGAATTTGTCCGCCTGATGCACGATTCGGCGCTTGTGATCACCGATTCCGGCGGGATACAGGAAGAAAGTACCTGGCTGGGCATTCCCTGCCTTACCTTGCGCGCCAATACGGAGCGTCCGGTGACCATCGAGGTGGGTACCAACGTGCTGGCCGGCGAAGCGAATGAAACCCGGATAATGGAATACGCCCGCGCTGCTCTGGCCGGCCACTGGAAAAAGGGAGAAATTCCACCTTTGTGGGATGGACTTGCGGCGACCCGTATTGCGAATATCCTTAAATCCGAAAGTCTCAAACCCGTAACTCCCAAACCCGTAACTCTCAAACCAGAAACTCTCAAACCCGTAACTCTCAAACCAGAAACCCTCAAACCCTATCGATTACCCACAAATCCGCATATTGATCCATCAGATGTCTCCCTTCGGTCGACATGACAAACAATTGAATATGAACTATTTATCCAGATTTCTCGCTGCGCTCGAAATTACCCGGATACGTCTGGCATTCCTAACGCAGT
>CAUJEY010000055.1 GCA_963169325.1 Bacteroidota bacterium | reverse complement strand
TTGGAGGTTTGGGGGTTTGGAGGTTTGGAGGTTTGGGGGTTTGGAGGTTTGGGTTAGCCCGAGGCTGTGGACGCTGTGAGGGTGTTCAAAAATCTGTGTCTATTGGCCCTATGATATTTTCATAAATCCTTAATTATCAATTTATAAATGCAATTTTTTAAAAATTAGACATCATTTTTTGAACACTCCCCGAGGCTGGGCTAACCAGAAACCTCCAAACCCCCAAACCCCCAAACCTCCAAACCCCCAACCCTCCAAACCCCTATTTTTCTATTTCCATCTTCATCCGGATATCCTCCAACGGCCGGTCGTTCGCGTCACGCGGAACGGCGGCAATTTTATCCAGCACTTCCAGGCCTTCCACCACTTCGCCAAACACGGTGTATTGCCCGTCTAATTGGGGCGTGCCGCCTTTAACCTTGTACAGGGCGCGCAATTCCGGGTCGTATTTTATTTTCAGGCGGTCCTCCCATTGGTTAAGCGACTCGTCCGTTTGGAGTTCTCCTTGTACGATAAAAAACTGGGAACCGTTCGATTTCCGGGTTGGGTTGGCAGGACTGGGCAGCCGGGCCGCGGCCAGGGCGCCGCGCAGATGCGGGGCTTTGATTTCTGCCGGTAGTTCATAGCCCGGGCCTCCGCTGCCGAGCAACGCTCCGGTGGGGGCATTTTTGGAATCGAAATCGCCGCCCTGAATCATAAAATCGCGGATGACCCGGTGAAAAAGCAGGCTGTCATAAAAACCTTCTCGCACCAGTTTCAGAAAATTATCCCGGTGCAACGGGGTGGAGTCGTACAATTTGACCCGGATGTCGCCCAGGTTCGTTTGAATGCGCACAATCGTTTCCACTTCCTGGCAGGAACCCAGGAGAATGGAGCCAAAAACGGCTATCCAAACGAATAAACCACGCATAGGATCAGAATGAGGTATGCGCCAGATCGAACCTAAAATACAGATTAATGCCGCCGTTTCTCATGCGGGCGCCTGCCTGGCGTTTGGTTTCATCCGCTAAATCAAATTCATAATATGCCTCAAGGCCTATTGCAGCCCGCTCTGCCGCGCCGATTACATGTCCTAATCCTGCGCGGGTTGTGAGTAACATGCCACTCCGTTTGTTTATTTCATCCTTGGGGTCATAAAACGTTTCGATATAATCGCGGGCATCCTCGTTGCCGATGCTGTTGGTGTAAATTTCCCGCCCATTGAATCCCCAATCTCGCACGACATACTTCAACCCGCCATGCAGGGAAAAGAAAAAGTCGCGATCATAAGGCCGGAAATCTTTGCCAAAACCAAGAAACGTAATGGCAAGCATGGGCTTTTGGTAGCTGGCTACCGAAGACATGGCTTCCACATTGATGAAAAAAGGAAAATACCTGCTGGATAGATAAAGATTCAGGCCATAGCGCGGCATAAAATAGCTGTTGCGAATATCATAATCCTGAACAAAATCCTCCCATTCGTAGGATTTGGGCGGGTCGTGGCTAAAACTAACAGCCTTCCATAACGCCGCCATATTGGTAGCTTCAAACAGGGTGTTATGATACAAATTTCCTCCTCCGGCGTTAAACCCCATTCGTATAAAGAAATTTTCCTTCAAAGCCTTTTTACTCGCGTCGGGCTTAATGCCCAAACGACTAAAAAAGTCATCCCTGCCTTGCGCGCCTACAGCACTAATCACAAATACCAGCATAATGATGGTAAAAAAGTGTCTCAACATGGTGTTTTTTTTCGCAAATGAACAATACAGTTATACCTAACCGAAGATCAGGGAAAGGCGGTATTACAGCACTGATTACGAGGGATTAGTTGCCATTGCAAAAACTGTTCCGGCTCTTCCGGTTTGGCAACCGCACGACAAACTTTCCATGAGGAGGAAATAAAAGTGGCTCGTTTCCTGGGGCAAACAGCTGAATATGGTGATTTTCCAATATTTGCCAAAGACTGAATCTGAGCAACTCTTCTAAAACGGGGCGAAAGGTACGCTTTTCGGAAATTTTTTTGGGTCTAAAATTGAAATTCTTGCAAGTATCTTGAAATACACTTGTTCTGGTATAAAAGACGCCCAATGACGAATAATGACGCAATAACCAATAATGACGATTAAGGACGACGCTCAAATCGTAAACCGCACGTACTTGATCGTTTTACCGGCTTCCAGGTGCATGCTTTCGTAGAGGGTTTGAATGCCCAGTTCCGGGTATAGCAGCGGTTCGGCGTAAATATCGTCGTTGTGGTAAAGCAGGACGCAGCGCGGGTCGGCGGCAATAGTGTCGAGCGTAAACTGGTAAAAATCCGGGTCATCGTGTTTCAGGTGTACCAGTCCGCCCGGCCGCAGGATGAGGCGGTATTTTTCCAAAAAATACGCCGACGTAAGCCTGCGGTTTTCCTTGCTGGCGCGCGGAAACGGATCGGGAAAAGTGATCCAGATCTCATCCACTTCACCGGGTTCAAAAAAACTGTCGATGATTTCGATACGCGTGCGCAGAAAAGCGGCATTGGGCAGTTGTTCCTGCAAAGCTTGTTTGGCGCCTTTCCAGATGCGGTTTCCCTTTATATCCACACCAATGAAGTTGCGCTCCGGAAACTGCCGGGCTAACGCCACCGTGTATTCCCCGCCGCCACAGGCCAACTCCAGTGTGATCGGATATCCGTTGTGAAAATGTTGCACCTGCCAGCGGCCTTTTAGTTCTACTTCTTGCATGCCAGGCCCAACGAGCGCCGGCTGCCGCACATCATAACATTCGTACACATTGGGAAAAGAATGGACTTCGGCGAACTTGCGGAGTTTGTTTTTACGCGCCAATTTGAATCGTATTTTTAACTTGTGGAATAAAAAACGGCGGTATCTCTTCGTGCCCCAGCACGGCCATCTGCGGGAAATAAGGCCGCAACAATCCGGCAACAGCAGGCCGGATACCCGTTGGTACCAGCAGAACGGGTTTGGGATAATCTGCTTCCGTGCGCGCGCGTACCGACTGCAACAATTCATAAAATGCCGAGCCGGGTGTTGGCAAAGCCTTTTGGAAAAATCCATCGCGCAGGTCGCGCAACAAGGGCGGATCGATATTATAACAGGGCAAAAAACTACCGACCAGGTGCGGAAACACGATCGGAAACTTCAAACCTGCGCGCACCTGGGTAGTCCGTTGTTCCAGACTGAATTCCCCGGTAGTTGCGCCCGGGGGAATCGTGACCACCCGGCTGGCAGGCGTAAAATAAAGGAGATATTCGGTGTCATCGACAGCCAGCGGCCCGTCGATACGCAAAAGCACGTCCATGATTTCCGATAAATTTCGAATACTCACCCCTTCGTCGAGCAGGGCGCGCAATAACCCGCACAGGCGCTGCGCCGGCCATTGTTCACGTATCATAATAATGAGCGACCGGTTCGATTCTTCCAGCTGATCCAGCAAACTCTCGACGATCCCCGTATTGACATACCAGCCGGAAAGTTGACCCACCCAATATTTCAACCAATCGAGGAGGTACGCCTGTGGATCATCCAACTCGGGCAAAAGCGACAAGTCGGCGGCAGGGGGATTTTTGGAATAAAAACGATCTTTTGAAGGCACAAACACCTCCGAATCAGCGTCCGAACCAGCAAATAAAGATTCGCCGGCTTGCAAGCCCGCAAGCACCGGCAACCACAGGTCATTGAAGCGCAGCCGGAATTTTTCAAACGGTAGTTCGGCAACTGTTTCGAAGGTTATTTCCGGCAATAGAATTCCCCGGTCCTGGTAAATTTCCTGGTAAAAACCGGGCAGAAGCGCCTCCCATTTTGCCCCATCCGACAGCGTCGGGTTGGCTGCTATCGTCAGCGTCAGGGCTTCCGGGTTTTCAATCAGGCGCTCGAAGGTTTCTTCCGGACTTTGTTCGGGGCTCCAATGGGCAAAACACTGGGGCAGCCGGCCGAGGCTAAAGCCATGGCGCAGCAACAGAGTGGCTAATGCGTGCCAAACAGGCAACGGGGCACTACTCCAGGTAGCGGCTGTTTTCGTTTCGGCCAGATATTGCTGCCGGAGCTGCCGGAGCTGTTCGCCGGTGATCAGCCCCGCGCGGTGGTAAAAAATAGCGCTTAAAATACGGAAACTCAGTGGGGCCGGTGGATGCGCCGGATGGTACACCGGAACGGAACAGGGCTGCCCGTCGAGTCGCATCGTGAAATCGAAAAGGTCCGGCATTTCTTCCACCCACCGAACGTGTACGCTCGGCTGCGCCGGCAAGCCGAATGCCGGCCACATGGCGGCAAGGCCGGCTTCGACGGCTGCCTGCACGGCTTCCAGGTCGTGCAAGGCGCCCGGTACGGAAAAAAGATCGATGTCTATATCGAAGCGGATAGGCATGTTGTTACTACGCAGTTATTTCGTCTGTTTGGGGTGGAAAAATGGAATTGGGTTGTTTCAAAGCGTCCAGGAATGTCTGCCCATCCTGTTCCCGGATTTCCAGCGGTTCCAGGCTACGCGAGCCGGCGTCAGTAGGCAACTCCGATGCCTTCAGGACCGCCACTTGTGGCAAACCGGCCAGCACGCTGCGCAGGAATGGCCGGAGCTCGTCTTGTTGGGTAACCAATGCAATTTTTTGGTTGGCCGCAGCCTCAGTAATACGAACCACTGCGCCGAGAAAGCCCTGGGCCAAATTGATCGGAAGCGCCAGGGTACGGGCGTTTCCGGAGCCAATGATGCAGGCGCGCAATACCCGCTCTTCGCGATCGCCAAGCCGGCAGTAGGCAACATCTTCCTGCATCCCGGGCAATTGAGCGCGAAAAGCATCCAGCATCCGCAATTTTTCTACCACTGCTGCCACCGTGAGGCGCGGGCCGTCTAAACTTCGGTACAACTGGTGCATTAGAGGCAAAGCGGGCAGCGGCGTTTGTTCGACCAACATGGCCATCACGACCCGTGTGAAGTGTACCAATTCCGTGTTTGGCAACAGTGGCACCTCTTTATCCACATCCCAGTAGTTGATAAACAAGTCGAGGTAATACCGGGTGATAAATAATTCTAATTGCTCCAAGACGGCGGCCATGGTTGGTGGATGATCCGCCGAAACGGGCAGGATATCCCGCCAAACAGGCGTTTCGTACAAGCGGAACTGGTACACGCCGTCGGATTCGCTGATGTCGCGATAACGCAAACCGGGCAGATTAATGGCGTACCGGTCGTACATGCGTTGGCGCAGCGCATCGGTGAGTGCGCTGATGCCGGGGAGCAGCGTTTGATAATCCAGGGTGATTTCGTCCAGCAATGGATGCCCCACTTCCACATGCGCCTGGTACAATGCGGGCAACGTTGCTAGATGTGGATTGTAGCGTACGAGGGCCAACTGGCGGCGCTTTTTGGGGATGGAAGAGTCTTGCGGCGCAAGCCTGGCAGCCTTGTCGAGGGCTTCGAGGGCATCCTGGAAGTGTTGTTCCGCTTTAGTCTGGCGGTATAGTTTGTCGTAACAGTCGGCCTGGTTGGTATAATACACCGGCTCTTCGGGCATCAATTCGGCGGCGCGCCGGTAATATGGTAAGGCTTCGGCGTAACGCTCCACATAAAACAGGGCGTGCCCCTGTCGGTTAGCTATGCCGGCCGCGACGGAAGGGGTACCACTGCGTTTTTGAGCGGCGCGGTCCAACAATTGAACGGCCCGGTCGGGTTGCGGATCGGTCGGGTGTTTATACAATTGCTGAGCCAGTTCGTACAATTCGGTCATGGCGCCGGAGTCATCGTATTCGTCCTGTGCCCACGACTGAAGCAGGGCGGTTTCGGCATCTTTCCAACGCTCCAAATGGCGCAAACAGCGCCCGGTGGAGCTCAGCATAAAACGGTCCCACGACGGAATGAGCCGGTTAACGGTCTCGTAGTGTTCTCTGGCATCATCCCATTTTTCCTGCGCTTCGAAAAGCCGGGCCAGAGCCAGGTAGCCTTCGCGGGCCTCGGGCGCTTGTTGCACCACTTTTTCAAAGCAGTTTAATGCTTCCGGATGTTTCCCGGTATCTAAATAAAAATAACCCAGGTTGAGCAGGGGCGTAATCCCCCCCGGGAACGCCTCGCATGCCTTTTGCAGCAATGCTTCCGCTTTGGGCCAGTATGCTTCGCCGTGTTGTTGATAAATGGCGCCGGCATCGGTCCAGACTAAGTAATTAGTAGTCGCATCCAGCTGCGTATCGAGGGCGATCAGCGATTCTATTTCAGCCGTTTTCTTTTCAAAAAGATCCGGCTTGCCGTACAGGTCGATCAGGCGGGTGTATGCCGTCGCATTGCCGGGGCGAATCTGACGAGCCAAACGGTAAACATCTTCCGCTTCCGCCAAACGGCCTTTTTCGGCCAGCACGTCCGCTTTCTGAATCAGAGATGGTGCGTGATTGGCGTCCAGTTTCAAGGATTCTTCCACATAACCAGCGGCCCGCTCCAGGTCTTTTTCCGCACTTTTCAGGTAATATTCGATCCAGCCGTGGAAGGCCAGGGGTTTGCCTGACAACAATTTTTCAGATGTTGTAAAAAGTTCCTTCGATTGTTGGTACAGGTAATGAAAATAGAGGTCAATTTGTCCGCAAACGTAGTAGTGGTACCCGCGGTGTTCGTCCGGGAGTGCGGTATCGTTAGCCAGGTCCTCAAATATGTCGCGGGTTTCCACCCAGCGGCGGTCGAGGAAATAGTCGATAAACCGGCGGTAAGGTTCCAGTTTTTCTGCAAACCGTTTTTTAAACGCCGGGGCCTGGCACAAGGCCTGCATGGCCTCAATTTGCCAGTGAAAACTGGCTTCGGAAAAGGCAGCCCGCCACCGCGCCCAGTCCTCCCCGGGCGTGGCCTCCGTTTGCATCTCCGCAGCCTCCGACGCTTCGAACTCCGAACTTCGAACTTCAAACTTCAAACTTTGAACTTCAAACTTCAACGTTTGCAGCACCGCCCCCGAAAAATGCGCTTCCAGCGCTTCACAAAACAGGCGACGCACCAGAAGCAGGTGTTGGGCGTCCTGGGCCGTCCACAGGGCTTCTCCAATGAGGTCGTCGAGGCGGTCCCATTGTTGATACAGGTCTTTGGCGTTGGCCAGGGCCGTTTTCAGGCGCTCCATTTGTCCGGCAAACACATACATATCCCGGCTGTCGAGGGCAGCCTGGCGATAGGCATCGGCGATGATCGGATCGAATGGAAGTAGATGCATGTTATTTTATCTCAATCTCGGCGTATTGGTTACCGGTGTTTCCACCGATTTTTTGGCCACGCCGGGGAATTTACGAATCAAATCAAGCAGGTCGTAACCCAGGGCTGTCCGGTTATTGTTTCGGGTATTATCGTCTATTTTTCGTTGTTTGTAAGCTGTCTCCATCGCGTTGTACCGCCCGAGCAGGCTCGTGGCGTCGTCATTGTAGCGTTCGGCCAGCGGAGTGTCTGATTCCGGCGAGCGCACGGCTATTTCGGCTATTTCTTTAAATTGCAACAAAGCGGCCTCGTAATCGGCTTTTTCGATCCCGCGGCGTATTTCCGACACATAACGTTCAATTTTTTCCAGCAGGGTTTCCGCTGTCGGGGACGCTCCCGGCGCGGCGCCCGGTATTGCCTTTGCCGGGCCTGCCCCGGAAACCAGGCCGTAGTACAACGTACCCGGTTGTGGCAAGGTGGTATACAACGTTGGGCTGCCGAATGCGTTGGCATCGGCGTAAGAAACCACCTCACGCGACAATTTTCCCCGGGCGGCACGCACGGCGGCGGGCACGGTTTGGGTATCCAGCAGCCGGGTGTAGAGTTCCCGCAAAAAAGCCAGTGACCCCTGTTCGTTTATGGGATGTTGAAAACTCAGCAGGTAGGGGAGCCGTTTGGCTGCCAGATCGGCCAACAGGCCGCTTTGTGTAATCAGCCCCCGGTGCATCCGGACGCCTTCCGGTGTTTGTAAAATAAATAGATGGGGTGGCGCCGCCGCAAAACAAGCCGTAAATGCCTGAAACGGCACAAATGCGAGGCTGTTTTCGTCGTTGATGCAACCCACCATTTCCTCGTCGCGCTCGTCGGTACACACATGGCCTAAAAAATGCACGATATGCGGCCGGAAATCGAATTGGTCCGTACTCCGGATGGTTTCGCCGTCGGGCTCCACCATGTTTTTCTGGAACCGCCGCAGGAATTCGTCAAAGGTGATGGCCTTGCGCGAAACCTGCGCCTGCTGAATTTCCGTCGGGCGGGGCTGAAACAGAACGCGCAATTGCACGGCCGCGTCCGGCGCATTCGTCAGGTTTTCGTACACCCGAAGCAGCCGGTACATGTATGACTCGCGATAGGCGACCAGGCCTTTGTCCGAGCGGCGCAGGGTATCGGGGTCCGGCTCGCTGACGATGAGCAGGATGTTCAACGCTTCGCCTTTAGGCACCGGAACGGGCGCTGCGGCCGGCGCCGGCGTTTGTATTTGTCGGATAAAATCGCAGCCCGGATGCCGGGCGGTGGCCAAATCGGCGTTTTGGTACGACAAAAACTCCCAAGGCAGTTCGGCCAGTTCGGTATAGGGCGCCTGCGGGGCAAAACTGAAGGTAAAACAGGCTGCGCCTTGTGCGTCGGCGACAAGGGTTTGCCAATGTGTCTCAAACAGTTGTTGCACGGCTACGGGCTTGGCCGGATCAGTCGCCGTCAGGTTCAGCAGCGAAGCCTGGATGCGGCCTATTTTGCGGATAAACGCCTGATCGGCGTGAAAAGCGCTTCTGCCACTGCCCGCCGTCATCAGCCGGTGCAGCACGTTGAGCGCGCTGAACAGGTTGTCCTCAAAGTTGAGCGGCGAGGCGGCCTGCGCCACGGTTTGCCCGTCCCGGCCGGCCACGGTCAGTTGCACTTCCTTGTCGGCGATGTAGAAATGGAAATATATCAGGTTGTTTTCCAATGCGCTATGGAGCGAATTGCGACTCGCTTTTCAAAGTCAAAAGTAGAGAGTATTTTGGATTTTTTGTGTTGGAGGGAAACATGGGGTTTGTCACCGGCAAGGTGATCACATAAAGTTTTGAAGGTGGTTTTAGATTTCTTCGACGAAAGTTATTTTCAATCGAGAGTTTTTTAATAGTTCATTTAGTTCGGTCAAAAACTTTTTTTTAAGATGTTCATATTGCCGAACCATTGAATTGTCACCAGATTTTTCAAATTGTTGGATTGCTGTTTCGGCATCTTCTATAAGCGCCAATTGCCGGGCAATTACCTCTGTTTTAGTCCATGTTTTTGCCTCGCTCATGATTTGATAAATGAAATTTGAATAAATCCTTTGTTTAATTTGGGTTGATCTTCAATAGCGCGTACTGAGGTAAATAAATCAAGCCAAACTTTTTTTCGTTCTTCAAGTAACGCAAAATTAGGGTGATTGTGTTTGTATTCTGGCATTATATAAGCATCTAACCCACGGCTCTCGTTAGAAAAAGACCAAAATCTGTCCAGTTTTGTATTGCGTAAAACGTATACCTCATCATCCAAAAACGTTACAAAATCAATATCATTTGGGTTCTCCTTGCGTGTCACAAAACTCCCGTCAATCCACTGTGTGAAATACCCAAAAATATCCCGTTGAAAATCGAATACCCAATCCAAATAGTTGTCAAACAATCGTTTGCGGGTTGTCGAGCGTGGAAAAGCATCGACAAAAACCTGCTGGAATTCATCCAATGTGGTTTCAATTGGAGTGATGGGCGTTAGGTGTCCGTTTTCGTCGAATTGGAGCATACGGGAGGCGGTATTTCTAAAGGACAAAAATAAAGATTTTTCCTATATTTCGCCCCGAAAACAATTCAATTCCACAGCATGACCGGACTAAACCCCTCCCCGGATCAACTCCGCCGACTGAAAGATGCCTTCCGCGAACTGAAGGCCGAACAAGACCTTCTGTTGCGCAAGGCCGAAAGCCGCACCTTTGTGCATACCCGTGTGTACCGCCAGGTGCGCGACGAGCGCAAGTGCCTGCTCATCGGCCGGAAAGGCGCCGGAAAGACCGCCCTGCTGGTCGGTTACCGCACCGAAAACCACGAGGATTATCTGGCCGAGGCCGATATCGACATCATCGCCGACGAGTTTCCCCTGGAGCCGCTGTTCCACTTTTTTTACCGGGAAGTGTACGACAAACTGAACAAACGCAGTCTGGGCAGTAAATCGACAGACCTGGCCCTTTTCCTCGACCCAACCAAGGTTGCCACCTACGCCTGGAAGCAAAGCCTGACGGCATCGGCGGTGTGTATGGCTGCGCAGCAAATTTTGTCTTCCGATTTTTCGGGCAAATTGTCGGACGACGAAAAACGAACCCTGGAAGAAGCCCTCGAACACGTACTCAAATTGCTGGGCGCCACCAATGGCAAACGCAGAGTGGGCGGCGAAGTATTGGGGCCCTTTCTGGTGTATTTTTTTACCAATTTCGCCGAACTGATCGAGGTCGCAATCGAACAATCGGTTGGCAGTTTTGCCGGCCTGGTGGCCAAAATCACCGGTCAACTCAGTATTTTAGCCAAAAACAACACCGACGAAGCCCTGCGCCGGCCCGTGCAGCAAATTCGCCAGATACTGGACCGGCACGGCAAAAAAATATTGCTCACGCTCGATCGCTTCGATGACTTCTACGACGAGTTCCAGTACCGGCAAACGACCGAACTGATGCTCGAAAAACGCACCTTCCTGGCAGCGCTGTTGAAAGGCCTGGTGATCGCCGCCCGCGACCTGCAGCGCGATACGGCCCATTTTTCCTGGATGCACATGATCTTCACCATCCCCATGGACAAATTCCTGGAACTTCAGCTCCGCGAACGGGCCGACCTGGAAAGCAACCACGTCGTTCGCCTCGAATGGACGCCCCGGGAACTCTACGAACTGGTGAACCGCCGCATCGCTTCGGCCCTGCAGTTGCCCGAAAAAGATACGCCGAACGCCTGGAATTTGCTATTTCCCTTCGACGTAGCCAACGGCCGCCTGCGGGAAGTGAAGGAAGACTCCTTTTTGTACATCGTGCGCCACTCGCTGTGGAACCCCCGCGAAATACACATGTACCTGAAAGCCCTGTTTGCCGAAATGGAAAAAGGCCCCGCGGATGAAGAGATGTTCCGACGCGTGGTGCGGACCGAAACGGAGAATATCATCCGCCGCGAATTTATCGGGCAGTTTATCGGCGAATTCCACGGCCTGCAAAAAGTATTGAACAAACTCAGCAACGTGCAATTGCGCACCGTGCTGCCCTACGAAGACCTCTGCGATAAACTCGGCGGCCTCGAACTCTTCGACGACTGCCGGTCACCCGACCAGATTTCCGTCCGGCTATTTCACATGGGCGTGGTGGGCGTACGCGTAAATGCACGCCGCACCGACGGCAACCTGCCCGTAGTCACCCAGCAAAAGCAGGAAATCGCCTACCGTTTTTGTTTTAACTCCGACGAAAACGACCCCTTTTCCCCCGGTTGCGACGTGTGCGTACACCCCATGTTTTTCGAATACCTCAATATCAAACACGAGGAACCTTATGTGGTGAATCAGTTGGTGTGGGAGATGTTTCGTTAATCATCGTCATTGGGGCATTGGGGTCATTTCGTCATTGGGGTCATTTCGTCATTGACGTCATTTCGTCATTGACGTCATTGATTTGTAGATGTGGCGTCCTGTTTGAATGCCTGCCAAAGCCATTGCGCACTGCCATTTTTATACAACAACCACATCGCAGCCGCCATCAACAGGGTGCAGGGAAACGCCGAGCCTACGCCCAGCGGTGCAATACTCAGCAGGAAAATGATCCCGCCGATAGCGCCCAGCCGGAATAGCCCGCCTTTGGCCAGCATGCCCAGCGCGATACCTGCCTGCCCGGCGGCGATAGTTTGCACGATCAGCGTAGTGTGCTGCGCAAAATAGCCGTTGATAAACTGGCGGTACCAATCCAGGATAACGAATTGTGCATAGCCGGTGTACAGTGCCGGCGCGTCCAGGGCAGTGGTGGCGTTGAACCAGGCCGCCCAGGCAAACAACAGGAAAAACAAGGCGCGACCCCAAGCCGGCTTTTTCCAGCAAGCCAAAAGCAATAGCAAGGCCACAAGGTTAGACAGGGAATAGGCGATCCAGATGGTGTGCGTAGGCATAGTTAAAGGCTTGATTAACAGAATAGTCAAAATTGCCGGAAGATTGGTCGTTTAAAAAATGCCGCGAGTCATCATCCCGGATGAGGGACGTTTTGCCGATAAATACTGGACTTGACTGCTTGAGCGTTAACTGAGCCCGATTTGGGGTGTTTTACTCCATTAGTTAACTAACCCAAGATTCGCATGCAGATAGAAGATTTTTTGATTTAAGATTGCAGATTATCCCGACTTCATCGGGATAATCTGCAATCTTAAATCATTTTATTAAGGGTTATTCAAAGCAACCCCGCTGCATCGTTTTGCGACAAGTATGGTCTTTGCGTAACACAAACAACCCGTAATATTTGGTATGAAAATAACTTTCCTCCTCCCTGTTCTGCTTTTTTGCTGCTTTTTCACCTTATCCGCCCAGGTCGCCGTCAACGGTAAAGTGGTGGACGACAAAAATCAACCGCTTGGCTTTGCCAGCATCGCCCTGGTGGCCGCAAGCGATTCTCAAATCGTAAAAGGCGCGCTAAGCGACACCACCGGATACTTTTCCATTCCCGGCGTTCCGGCAGGCGAATACCGCCTTCAGGCTACGCTGCTGGGCTACGAAACCGGCTTTACGGAGCCGTTTACCGTGCAGCCCGACAGCAAAAATGTAACGGCCGATATCACCCTGCGCCAGGCGGATAATATCCTGAAGGAAGCGTTAGTGGTAGCCCAGCGCCCGCTGTTTGAACAAAAAGCCGATCGTTTGATCATGAATGTGGAGAACAGCCCCATCGCCAGCGGCGGCACCGCGCTCGAAATTTTGCAAAAAATGCCCGGCGTGATCGTCATACAGGACCGCGTAACCCTGGCCGGAAACCAGGGCGTACAAATATGGATCGACGGTAAACCTTCCCAATACGCCGACATGAACGCCGTACTGCGCGATATGCCCGGCGACCAGATCGACCGCATCGAACTGATTAACCAACCCGGCGCCAAATACGACGCGGCCGGTGGCGCCATCATCAATATTATCCTGAAACGTAATGCCGACCTGGGCTTCAACGGCACGGCGGCCCTGACGGCCGGCGGCGCAGTGTACGACCAGACGGACGCCAACTCCGACGACCGCTACTACTACCGCCTCAGCCCTTCGCTGGGGCTCAACTATCGCAGCGGGCACTGGAACCTGTTCGGCTCGTATAGCTATTTCAACCGCACTGCTTTTTCCATTATGGATGTGGAGCGATTTATCGGGCAGGAAGCCTACCGGCAGATCAATTATTCGCCCAACGACTGGCGTATTCACAATTACCGGTTCGGCGCCGATTTTTTTGCCACGAAAAAAACAACCGTCGGCGTCCTGTTCCGGGGCTTTACGCGCAGTGGAGATAGCCGGGCGAATAACGTGACCACCGTGTTCAACCGGGATCAAACACAGGAGCTGGGGTCTTTTACTACCCTGAACAACACCGAATCCGATCGCTCCAATTTTTTGACAAACCTGAATGTCAAACACGAATTTAATGCTGAAACCGGGCATACGCTCAATTTCGATGTGGACTACAGCCAGTACGACATTCAAAATATCAGCTACCTGAATATTTTCCAAAACGAACCGGGCAGCCCCGAATCGCGCTCCGAGCAAAATGTGGATCAGCCGATCCGGATTTATGTGGGACAAATGGATTACACCCTGCCCATCGACTCTACGTTTAAACTGGAACTGGGCGCCAAATCCAGCTTCGCCACCATCGACAACGACCTGAAATTCCTGCGCGGAACGGTGATTGATCCCGCGCAGTCCAACGATTTTTTGTACAAAGAAAACATCAACGCAGGCTACCTCAACCTGTCGAAAAAATGGGGTAACCTCGACCTGAACGGCGGCCTGCGCGCGGAGCAAACCGTGGTGTCCGGCAAAACCATGGACGAACTGGTACTCGACAGGAATTATTTGCAATGGTTCCCCAACGCCAGCGCGCTGTATCACGTGGGCAAACATATCGGCATACAGGGCGCTTACAGCCGGCGCGTGAATCGCCCCGGTTTTCAACAGCAAAATCCCTTTGCTTTTTTCATCGACTCGCTTACCTACACCCAGGGAAACCCGCAATTGCGGCCCGAAATATCCAACAATGCCCAGGTGGGCGTGACCTACGACGGGCAGCCTTTTTTCCGGGTTTCTTACAGCAAAACCGACGACGTGATCATCGAAAACGCGCCCCGGCTGGAAGGTACCCGCACTTTCACCACAGCCGCTAATCTGGCGAAGTACGAAAATTGGGCCTTCGAGTTGAATTTCCCGATAAAATACAAAAAACTCATCGACGGCTACGGCGGCAACCAGTTCATTTACAATGCCTACGATGCCGAATACCTCGATACGCGCTTCAACCGCAGCCGCTGGAACTGGTTGGCTTACTGGCAGATCAACGTGAACCTGCCCGCCGAATTCAAGGTGGAAATCGGCGGCTGGTACATGACCAAATTCCTGGAAGAATTTTTCGACATCGGCTCCATGGGCGGCCTCAACTTCGGCGTTTCCAAAACCTTTTGGGACAAACGTGGTCGCCTGTCACTCTCTGTGAGCGACATTCTATACACGCAGAAACAAAATATTTTTATTGATTACGCCGATGTATTACTCAACTTTTCGCAGCGCAACGACTCGCGCAATGCCCGCCTGACCTTCAGTTACCGCTTCGGCAATACCGAGTTGAAAAACGCCAGGCGGCGGAATACGGGATCGGAGAATGAGTCGTCCAGAGTAAAAGTGGAGTAGGTTCGGCGGGTTACTTACGTTAAAAACCGTTAATTCACGACCCTTTTGCCGATTCATTCGTTTTAACCGGGATTTTCTCCGCATTTTTGGACCTGCTCATAAAAGTTAAGCTTTCGTTTCCCATGCAACGCGACAACTACAGCCTGCTCATCGAAAAACTGGACGGTTTTATCCGCAAGTTTTATGTCAATCAACTCCTGCGCGGTTCCCTTTACACCGTCGGCGCCGTGCTCGGCCTTTTTATCCTCCTGAACGTATTGGAGTATTATTTCTACTTCAGCACGAGTGTGCGGACGGCCATGTTGTGGAGTTTTGCCCTGCTCAGCGGCGCAGCCCTCTACAAGTGGGTGGCCATGCCCCTGATGCACTTTTTTCACCTGGGCAAACTCATCAGCCACGAACAGGCGGCGCAGATCATCGGCAGCCACTTCGGCGATGTTCAGGACAAACTGCTCAACATCCTGCAATTGAAACAGCAGTCGTCCAATAATGCGATTTATGCCGACCTCATCAATGCGTCCATCAACCAGAAAAGCGACGAAATCAAACTGGTACCCTTCCAGGCCGCTATTGATTTGCAGAAGAACCGCAAATACCTGCGCTATGCGTTGCCGCCGGTGATGTTGTTGTTGTTCCTGTTGCTCGGCGCGCCCAACATCCTGCACGAAGGCACCATGCGTTTGTGGAACAGTTCCAAAAAATTCGAAAAACCCGCGCCGTTCCGGTTCATGGTGAACACCAACGAACTGAAAGCCGTGCAGTTTTCCGATTTCGTGCTGAAGGTCGGCGTGGAAGGTCAGGCCCTGCCCAACGATATGTTTATTGAAATGGGCAATGTGCAATACCGCCTCGTGAAAGACGCCGCTAACGCGTTTTCCTACACCTTTGCCAATGTGCAGAAGGACACGGAATTCAAACTTTTTGCCGCAGGCATCGAAAGCGACGACTATACGCTGGCCGTGGTGCGCCGGCCTAATATCCTGTCGTTCAAGGTGAAAGTGTCCTTCCCGGAATATATCGGCCGCCCCACCGAAGAACTCGCCAACGTAGGCGACCTCGTGCTCCCTCAAGGCGCCAACATCAACTGGGTATTCAATGCCCAAAACACCGATAACCTCGACTTGCGTTTCGGCAACGAAGCCGGCGTGGCATCCAAACGTTTCGACGACGAATTGTTCTCCTTCAACCGCCGCGCGCTGAAGGATGAATCGTATAAAATTTTCCTCGGCAACCAGCAACTCCCCAATGCCGACTCGGTCGCCTATACCATCACGGTTATCCCCGACCTGCACCCGCAAATCAGTGTGGAAGAATTCAGAGACAGCACGGACCTCCGGCGTCTGTTCTTTGCCGGCGACGCTACGGACGATTACGGATTGCTGAACCTGACGTTTAACTATCAAATTAAAAAAGCGAAAGGCGGGCAATTGCCGCTCAATACCGTTAAAATTCCAAAAACAGCCGGCAAACAGGTACAATATGATCACTCCTGGGACCTGCGCAACCTAGAGATCAATCCCGGCGACGAAATCTCTTACTACTTCGAAATATTCGACAACGACGGCGTAAACGGTAGCAAAAGCGCCCGCACCAGCGTGATGCAATGGCGTATGCCCACGCTCGACGAATTCCGCAAAGAGCAGGCGCAAACCTCGGAAGAGATCCAGCGCGACCTGGAAAAAGCGCTCAAGGAAAGCGCTAAGATTCAGGAGGAAATGAAAAAACTGCGCAGCAAAGTCCTGCAACAAAAAGAATTAGACTGGCAGTCGCGGAAGGAAATGGAAAAGCTGATGAACCGCCAAAAACAATTGCAGGATCAAATTCAGCAGGCGAAAGAGAATTTTGAAGAGAGCAAAAAAATGCAGCAGGATTTCAACCAGCAGAAAAACGAAGAACTGCTGGAAAAGCAGGAACAGCTGGAAAAAATGTTCGAGGATACGATGTCCGAGGAAATGAAAAAACTCATGGAAGACATCGAAAAACTCCTGCAGGAACTCAATAAAGACGAGATGCTCGAGCAGATGGAGAAAATGCAAATGTCCCAGGAGCAACTGAACAAACAACTGGACCGTCTGCAGGAACTCTATAAACAACTGGAAGTAGAAAATATGCTTCAGCAACAGATCGAGCAGCTCGAAGAAATGGCCAAAGACCAGGAAAAACTGTCTGAAGAAACGGAAAACGAAACCAAGTCAGACGAGCAGCTGAAAAAAGAGCAGGAGGAACTCAATAAAAAGATGGACGACCTGGAAAAGAAACACGAGGAGATGCTGGAAAAGAACGAGGAGTTGAAACGTCCGCAAAAGTTAGAAGACCAGAAAGAGGAGATGAAGGACATCCAGAAAGAGATGCAGGATGCCAAAAAAGAACTGGAGCAGCAGCAGAAAAGCAAAGCGGGTAAAAAACAGAAAAAGGCGGCCGAGAAAATGAAAAACATGGCCAACAAAATGAAGCAAAACCGCGAGTCGGGCGAGCAGGAGCAAATGGAAGAAGACATTGCGACGTTGCGCCAGCTGCTGGAAAACCTCATCGGCTTGTCGTTCGCAGAAGAGCAAAACATGAAAGATTTTGCCGCAACCTCCGTCAATACACCGCGTTATGTGGAACTGACCCAACAGCAGTTTAAGATAAAAGACGACTTCAAACTCGTGGAAGACAGCCTGCAGGCATTGGCCGCGCGCAACTTCCAGATCGAAGGTATCATTACCGAAAAAGTGGCCGATATCAAGGCCGGGCTTAAGTACAGCATCGACGACCTGGAAGAACGCCAGGTCACCTCGGCCAGCGAGTACCAACAGCGCACCATGAAAGGTTTCAACGACCTGGCTCTTATGCTCTCCGAAGTGATGGACCAGATGCAGCAGCAAATGGCCAGCGGCCAGCCCGGTAGCGGCAAATGTTCCAAACCCGGCGGCACCGGCGACGGCAAATCCGGCAAAGTGCCCATGGACAAGATCACTAAAGGACAGGGCGACCTGAACCAGCAAATGAAAGACCTGAAAGAGCGCCTGGAAAAAGGGAAGCAACAGGGAAAAGGACAAGGCCAGGGTCAGGGCGGCATGAGCAAAGAATTCGCCCAAATGGCGGCCCAGCAAGCGGCCCTGCGCAATGCCCTGCGCGAACTGCAAAAACAAAAACAAGAGCAGGGTAAAGGCAACAAAGGGCTGGATAACCTCATGGAGGAGATGGACAAGGTCGAAACCGATCTCGTGAACAAACGCCTCACCAATGAGATGCTCAAGCGCCAGCAGGAAATCCTGACCCGCCTGCTCGAAGAAGAACGCGCCGAACGCGAACGCGAACAGGACGAACAACGCGAGGCCCAATCGGCCAAACAACAGCCGACCAAACTGCCGCCGGCACTGGAAGAATACCTGAAAAAACGCCGTGCAGAGGTGGACCTGTTCCGCACCGTTTCGCCGGCGCTGAAGCCTTACTACAAGCAGCTGGTGGAAGAGTATATTAAGGGAGTGGGGCAGTGAGGTAAAGTCAAAATGTAAAATGTAAAAGTCAAAATGTAAAAGTGCCGCTCACACAGCCTTTTACATTTTGACTTTTATATTTTACATTTTGACTTTTACATTTTGACTTTTCTCTTTCCCCCCAACCACCAGCACAATCTCCCCTTTCACGTCCTTTGCCCCAAAATGTGCGCGCAACTCGGCCAGTGTAGCCGGTTTTACCTCTTCGAACATTTTGGTCAACTCCCGTGCCACGCAGGCCGGGCGATCAGGGCCGCATACAACGATCAACTCGTCCAGGCATTTGATCAGGCGGAATGGCGATTCGTACAGCACGAAGGTATAAGGCAGTTCAGCCAGAAATTTGAGCCGGGTTTGCCGCCCTTTTTTGTGGGGTAAAAAGCCGTCGAAATGAAACGTGTCGCAGGGTAAACCACTGGCTACCAAAGCGGGTACAAAAGCCGTAGGTCCGGGCAGGCACTCTACGCGAACCCCTTGCTGCACACAGGCGCGCACCAGCAGGAAACCCGGGTCGCTGATACCCGGTGTTCCGGCATCGGATACCAGCGCCATGATAGCGCCGGCCGCCAGTTCGGCGGCAACTTTTTCCACTACGGCGTGCTCGTTGTGCGCATGGAAGGCCCGGAGCGGGGTTTTAATGCCGTAATGATCCAGTAGCCGGCGACTGGTTCGGGTGTCTTCCGCCAACACTACCGACACCTCCTTCAACACACGCAGGGCGCGCAGGGTAATGTCTTCCAGGTTGCCAATGGGGGTTGGTACGACGTATAGCATCAATCGAAGGGCGATTTACGAACCTTAATTTGTAAATGAATTTTTCTAACGGGCCCCAAAAAGATTTTTAAAAAAAATCTTTTTGGGGCCCGTTAGAAAAATTCATTCCCCTCGGTTCAACTGATAGTGATACGTTTCCATAATCACATTGGCCAGCAATTTCTGGCAGGCGGTATCCACCTTTTGCCGGGCTTCGGCTTCTGAGGCAGCTTCCAGCGTCATGGATACGTGGCGACCGATACGCACGTCGGACACGTCGCTGAGATCAAGGTGTTTCAGGTTGTTAACCACGGCTTTGCCCTGTGGGTCGAGCAGTTCTTTGTGGGGCATGATGTCAATTTCGGCAACGAATTTCATAACTTCTGGCAGGGCGGAAAAACGGAAAATGAGTTCCTTAGTGTTTTTCTGACCCGGTTATTTTATGTTTAAAAAATAGGGATAGTATCACGTAAAACACAATTAAAACCGACATTCCAATCGCCTTTAGGGTAAATAAGGCGGTCAAGCCTAATACCAGAAAAGTATACGGCATCTTATTCCCCTGCCACCGGAACGACCGGAATTTCAAGGGAAACATCGGTATCTCACTCACTAGTAGAAAAGAAAATACGCCGGTTAGCAGGTAAAGAACCCAGGGCATGCGTTGAATAAATTCGCCGATGCCAAATTGGTTCTGGTATGCGGCCAAGGTTAAGCCCAAAACAAACAGCGTACATGCCGGTGTGCTTAAACCGATAAAATAAGTTTTTTGCCTTACATCCAGGTTAAACTTTGCCAGCCGATAGGCAGAAAACATGGATAAGACGAACACAGGTAAAGCCGCAGGACATAATGGCAAATGTTGGGGCAGATCCTGAGGTACGCTTGCCGGAGGAAGCGCAGAAGAAGGCGGGTAAAACGTAAACCCTTCAGACAATGATCCACAATATATCCCGGACAACAAGCCATACAGCATCACCCCAGGAACCACTCCAAAACTTACCACATCGGCTAGGGAATCCAGCTCTTTGCCCATTGGCGATGATACCCGCAGAGCTCGCGCTACCATTCCATCGGAATAATCGCATAGAAACGATCCTAAAAGGCACCATGCGGCGGGCACTGGCTGTCCATACAGGAACAAAACCACGGCGCAGCACCCGAAAAACAGGTTGGAAAGCGTAAAAAAATTGGGAATCTGTTGGCGCATGAAAAACGGCGAGGGTTGATCTCAACCCTCGCCGGCAAAAGTAGAACTTTAACGCCAACCGCTTACAGACTCATAGGTACTTCCATCAATAAAAGTTCGGCTTTTTCATCGGCCTGAATGTTAAGTTTGGCAGTATCCCAAAGTCCGAGGCCATCGCGGCGGCCCAAAGACTGGCCGTTGATGCTTAAAGCGCCCTCGAGAACGAAAGCATAAACCCCGTTTTTCTGCGGGCGGTTCAGTTGATATTCCGTTTTAAATCCTTTGTCGAAATTACCCAGGTGAAACCAGGCATCCTGGTGAATCCACACGCCGGCGTCGCCCGGGTTGGGCGACAATATCTGAAGCAGGTTGTTGTGCGCTTTGGTTCGATCGTAAGCGATCTGATCGTAGCGGGGCTCCACATTTTTTTTGTTGGGAAAAACCCATATTTGCAGGAAACGTACCTCTTTGTCGGGGTTCCTGTTGAACTCGGAGTGCTGAATACCCGTTCCAGCGCTCATTACCTGTATGTCACCTTGGCGGATAACCTGTTTGTTGCTCATTGAATCCTGGTGTTCCAGGTCGCCGAGCAGTGGAATAGAGATAATCTCCATGTTATCATGCGGGTGCCGGCCGAAGCCGCGGCCGGGCGCCACCCAGTCGTCGTTCAGCACGCGCAACACGCCAAAGTGCATGCGTTCAGGGTTATAGTAGTTGGCAAAAGAAAATGTGTGGTGGCTGTCGAGCCAGCCGTGGTTGGCGTGGCCACGGGTGTCAGCCCGGTGCAAAACAGTGTTTGCCATAATGGTAGACTCCGTATTTGGAAGATGATTGAATCCGAGAATGTCGAGCGGGCGCAACTCGTCGATGTTGTTTTTGGCTAAGGCGCCGACGGAACCGGAGGCCGCAAAAATGCCGGTGCCTAACAAACCGGTGCGAATAAAATCTTTGCGTTTCATGACAGGATAATTATTGAGTGTTTAAAAATTAGATGTTACAAAGTTAAATACAATTGTATCATATTTGCAAACCCAGTACCCATAAATTTTCAACACGATGTCAAACAGCATTTTTCAGGCAGGAAAAGCCTATTTCAAAGGCTATTTGCCTTTTGTCCTTTGTTTCCTGTCCATTGCAATTTGTTTCCTGCAAACGGCTTGCGGCGGTACCGACGCCCCGCTCGATGCCGGCACCCGGCAGATTATTGATTCGATTGCCGCCGCTGAAATTCGTCAGGCCCGTTTAGAAATCGACAGCATGTGCCAACTGGAACGAACCACCACGCTTCCGCATCTGGTGGATTCCATCAAACAAAAAAGAATTCGGGAAATTCAGGAACAGTTGAAGACTGTGCCAAAATAAAAAAGCCGCCAGAACACTTACGTGTCCAGCGGCTAATAAACCCCAAAAAACCAAATGAAAACTATTCTTAAAGACGGCAAAACAGCCGTGTTTGTTGCGTGTGATTAGTCAGATTTCTGTCATGAAGATTAATAACTTCTTTCCGGAAAGATCAAGAACTATTTTTTAACAATTCTCTCTGTGACTAATTGTAGGGCAAAGATAAGCGACTTTTCAAATTAAAAAACAAGTGTTGTGACAAATAGTTTCTGAAACGGAAAAAATAATTGCGGAACCGGCATTTTCAGGCACTAAGAGATGTTCAGTTGCCGAAAAATATTTTCCAGGCCGGGCGTATCAGTCGCTATATAGTCTGCTCCAAGCCCCCGAAGGGTCTCTTCATGATCTTCCTGAATAATATGTGTTGCCGCTAAAAAGCCGATAACTTTTAGTCCCGCACTTTTAGCCGCTTGAACGCCCGTTGGGCTGTCTTCCACCACTACGACGTCTTCGGGCTGCAAACGGAGTTGTTTCATGGCATATTCAAAAACATCAGGGTGAGGTTTTGGGCGCTCTACCTGCTCTGCTGAAAAAATACGGCCGTCGAGTGCATGCAACAAGTTGACGTGGCGCAGGCAACGCTCTACGTGCTGCACGCTGCCGTTGGATACCATACTTTTTTTCGTTTTTAACGCCGTGAATAAATGAAACATGCCCGGAATGGCTTGTAGTTCGCTTTCAAAAAGACGGATATGCTCTTCCCGAACCTGCGGCCAGAAGTCGTCGGGCAAAGCCAAGCCGTATTCCTGATCGAGGATAGCCACGATTTCCCGTTCACGCAAACCCGGAAACCGGCGGCTGTATTCTCTTTCGCTGATCTGAAGCCCGAGCGGTTCCAGTTTGCGCAGCATGGTGCGCACGGCAATAATCTCCGAATCGACCACGGTGCCATCGTTGTCGAATAAAATGTGTTTAATGCTTGGCATGTAGGTGATTTAATAAAGAGGCCTTTAAGCCGCAAATTTAAGTCACTTTTTACGGACGTCCTTCACCTGCTCCGAAAAGAACATCCAACGCGATGGACTTTATCCATTACGATAACTTTAACCCTGCCATTAAACTTTCATTCAAAATACCCGCAGCATCTTTGCAGTTTATGGTCGGATTTAATCCGTCCGCTTTTTCCACAACAGTTTTTATACTCTTCATCAACACGATATTGCATGAAAAAAATTACCCTTACTTACCTGTTTTGCGGTCTTGCCATTTCTTTCAGTGCCTGCGATACGCTCCAGCAAATTGCCAACGAAGCCCTCAGCGAACCCACCGTCGCCGAGATCGGTCAGGGTTTGAAGGAAGCGCTGAGCAACGGCATTACCAAAGGCGTTAACGTGCTTTCGGCCCGCGACGGGTATTATAAAAGTGCCTACAAAATTCTTTTGCCGGAAGAAGCCCGGAAAGTAACCGACAGACTCAAAGTAGTACCCGGTTTTACCAATCTGGAAAACGAACTACTCGAAAAGATCAACCGCGGCGCTGAAGATGCCGCCAAAGAAGCCGGCCCGATATTTCTCACTGCCATCAAGGCGATGACCATTCAGAATGCGGCCAACATCCTGATGGGCGCCGACAACTCCGCCACGCAGTATCTGAACGCGACTACTTATCAACCCCTGTACGAGAAATTCAACCCTAAAATCGTGGCGTCTTTAGATAAAATCGGCGCCAATAATCTCTGGGCCAAGGCCGCCGATGCCTACAACAAAATCCCCCTTGTCACGAAAGTCAATAACAATTTAGGCGACTACGTCACGAAAGAAGCGCTGAAAGGGTTGTTTGCCAAAGTGGAAGAAGAAGAAAAAAACATTCGCCGCAATAAATTAGCCCGCGGCTCCGATCTGCTTAAAAAAGTATTTGCCAAACAAGATAGCAACCGGAAGTAATTGTCAAAGAGGTTTGACGGTTACTGGTTTGAAGGTTACTGGGGGACAAAACCAAACTTTCCAACCAGTAACCTTCAAACCAGTAACCCTCAAACCAGTAACCATCAAACCCAAAAACCGTCTAAACATTAAACACATTATTATTTATGAAAAAAATTGTCATCACGTTACTCATTCTCCTGCCGGCATTGACCGGCGCGAACGCACAATTGCTTAAAAATCTGGAAAAAAGTGCCAAAAGTGTGATTGGCGGGGGTGGTGAGCTCAGCAGCGCTGAAATCGGCCAGGGCCTCAAAGACGCGCTTTCCAAAGGTGTCCAGAAAGGGGTAAACGAACTGTCGGCCACCGATGGTTACTTCAAAAGTGCCTACAAAATCCTGTTGCCGGAAGAAGCCGCAAAAGTGATCACCCGGTTGAAAGCCGTGCCCGGTTTTGCCAACCTCGAAGCCGATCTGATCGAAAAAATGAATCGCGGCGCCGAAAATGCTGCGAAAGAAGCCGGCCCCATCTTCGCCAGCGCAATCACCGGCATGAGTTTCCAGGATGCCCTGGATATCCTCATGGGCGCCGACAATTCTGCCACTACTTATCTCCGCAAGAGTACCCACCAGCAGTTGTACGACAAGTTCAACCCGGTGATCGTGAAAGCCCTCGATGAAATTGGCGCCAACGAACTGTGGCGCAACGCAACCAACGCCTACAACAAAATTCCGCTCGTCACCAAGGTAAACAACGACCTCGACGATCATGTGACGACCAAGGGCCTCGACGGGCTTTTTGGCAAAATTCAGGAAGAGGAGAAAAATATTCGCCGCAATCCGGTTAACCGCGGTTCCGAACTACTGAAAAAAGTGTTCGCGAAGCAAGACGGAAACCGGAAGTGAAGGGTTGAATATCGAATATTGAACAGCGAATATTGAATATCGAAGTAACGTAGCGAACACAGCATTACGGGGTATGCTACATTACTTCGACATTCAATATTCGCTGTTCATTATTCGATATTCAATTCACGCCGTTCCCCGGTTGCGCGTGCGCCATATCGAGAGCATCAGCCGCACGGCAAATGCCGGCGCAGCAATACTGCTGCCGACCCCGAAAAACAACATTTCAGCCCAGATATATTCCTCGATGGCGCGTTTGTCAGCGGCCGGCAGGTGTCCGGTCATTGGGTCCCAGGTATTTTCCTCGATAAAGACCATGAAAAAGTTCACACCGTTCATCATCACAAAGGTGAGGGGGAACATCAGCAGCAGCAAGGCGACTTTTACTTCCTGCTGGGTAGCCAGGAAAGTATGTTTCATCAAAAATATATACCGCGCCAGGGTAAGCAAAATAATAACGAAGGCGATGTTCCAGCCTTGAAATGGCCATACGTGCATGGCTTTGTGTATGGGGTAGAGCACGGCCATCAACACCAGGGCGGTAAGCACCAACCAGATCACTTCCAGCCACAGTTTCAGCGTTTGTTTTTTATCCATTATTTTATTGTGTGAGCGGTTCAACGCGGCGTTCCGGGTATATCCAGCTGCCCGCAAGCATGGCTAATATACTGGCCCCGAACCCGTAAAGCATCGGCGGAATCTGGACCAGAGTTTGAATTGGTGTCGGCGCAACACCTTCAGCAACCGACGGCACGTAATCCGTCCACCACATAGCGGCGCACCAGACCACAAAACCCGCCACCATAGAGGCAATCGCACCATAAGCCGACGAGCGTTTCCAGTACAAACCGGCTATCAGCGGGGTAAACAACGAAACGAGGCTAAAGGCTGACGATTCGCCGACCAATTCGTAAATATTGTTGCGAGATAGCGCCATACCACCGGTCACCACGGCTACTCCCACTACAGAATAGCGCATAATGCGCAGCAGCTGAGCATCCGTCACAGATTGAAAAAGCGGCTTCACCAGGTTTTCGCCGATGACCGTGGCCGGCGCCAGCATGGCGCCGCTACACGTGCTCAGTATGGCAGACAACAGGGCGCCAAAAAATAAGATTTGCATGCCCGGGCCCGTGTGTTGCAGCACCAGTTGCGGGATGGTCATTTGCGCATCGCCGTTTTCTAATAGTTCAGGGTGCAGTATCCGGCCGCAATAAGCGATGAGCAACGGAAGCATAGCCACGCTCAGATACATCAGCGCGGAAGTATAACAGGCATTTACGGAGCCTCGTACACTTTTGGCTGCCATAACCCGCTGGAAAACATCCTGTTGCGGAATACTGCCCAACCCGATAGTCATCCAGGCAGCAAACCAGTGGATATAATTTATGGGTGTCGGATCCGGAAAAAATTGAAAAAAATCGGGCGGCGCTGCTGCTATTATTTGTCCGAAACCGCCCACCTGTATCACCATATCGACCGCCAAAGCTGCCAGGCCGCCTATGATCACGATCGTCTGTATAAAATCCGTAATCGTTACCGACCACATCCCGCCGACGTAGGTGTAAATCAGCACCAAACCGGTGCAAATCAGCACGCCCCAGGTTCGGTCGAGCCCACAAACTGCCTCCAAAATGATCGCCAGGGCAACCAACTGCGCTGCAATCCAACTGAAATACGAGGGCACCATAAAAATCGCCGACACGATTTCCGTGGCTTTGCTGTACCGCATCCGGAAGAAGTCGCTGAATGTCAGCAAATTGAGGTGGTACAACGGGCGGGCGATCAACAAGCCCGCCAACACCAGGCACAGGGCTGCCCCGAACGGATCTTCGATGATGCCCAGTACGCCGTGTTCCATAAATTCCGACGAAGCCCCCAGCACCGTTTCCGAGCCAAACCAGGTGGCAAACAGGGCGCAAGCGACCACAAACATGGGCAGCCGTTTGCCGGCCAACACAAAATCAGCCGTGGTTTTCACCCGCCTCGACGCCCACCAACCGACTGCGAGCGTACCCAAAAGATACAAAATGATAAAGCCGAACAGCAATCCGTTTTGCATGGCGTCAAAAACAAAATTCTGGATGTGAAGCGGCAAAGGTAGGAACAATAAACGGTAGACGGTGGGCGGTGGGGGGGGGGGGGGGGAGTGGTGGGGGGCCCCCCGCCGCCCCCCAAAAGGACCCCCCCCCACACCCCCACACAACCAACACCCCCAG
>CAUJEY010000054.1 GCA_963169325.1 Bacteroidota bacterium | reverse complement strand
TTTTTTCTTTTTCTCACTCCCCCCCTCAAAAACCAAACCCCCCCCACACCACCCACAACCCCAAAACCCCAAAACTCAAAACTAATAAAGCATGAAAGCCGCCATTCTCGACGACGAACCGCACAACGGGCAACTACTCGCCCACCTGCTAGGCCAGTTTTTTCCTGAAATCACGGAGATCCGGCAATTCACGGACAGCGTGGAGGCGGTGGAGGCATTTCAAAAAGATCCGCCGGATTTGTTGTTGCTGGACATTGAGATGCCCCAGCTCAACGGTTTCGACGTGCTGAACAGGCTGTTGCCCCTGCGTTTTCGCGTCATATTTGTAACGGCTTACGATAAATATGCCGTTCGCGCATTCCGGTACAGCGCTCTGGATTACCTGCTGAAACCGATTGATGTGGAGGAATTCCGCAAGGCCGTACAAAAAGCGCTGTTGCAGGAGCCGCCCGGGGAAGCCCAGGTCGATCTGTTGAGTGAAACCCGGCAGCAGCAGGACGCTATCCCCGACCGGCTGGCTATTTCTTCGCAGGACGGCCTGCTGATTATCGACACCAACGAGATTATCCACTGCGAGTCGGAGAGCAACTATACCAAAATTTTCCTGCGCAACGGCCAGAAGATCATCGTGTCGCGCACGCTGAAAGACCTGGAGGAACTGCTCGATGCAGAAAAATTCTTCCGCCTGCACCATTCCCATTTGGTCAATCTACATTCCGTACGACGCTACCTGCGCGGCGAGGGCGGCGAAGTGGTGCTGGAAAACGGCGCCCAACTGCCGGTGGCGCGCAGTAAGAAGGACGAATTTTTGCGGCGGTTCGCGCGGGTGTGAGTGCATGCTTTTTTCTCCCAAATTAAATTTCTTGATTTTAGTCAATTTTTCGAAAGTCGGCACGTCCGACTTTTGCGCTATCATTTTTATAAAAATAAAATATGGGAATGTGTCAATTTAACGCTTTCGCACAGAATAATTGATAAGTTCGGGTAAAATGCCCCTTGTTTTTTCACCCAAATTAAAAACTCCGCAAACTACTCAGCCAATCCCGCCAACTACTCAAGATCGCCCCCGGGCAGGTAAATACCCCCCTACATTTGTATCATCAAACACGAAATAATCAACGCTGCCAAACGAAATGAAAACGAACCCTGAAAAAACCATTTGAAAACATGCCCCCGGAACCCCAGTCTGTTAAACAAATGTGAAAACTGGTTTAAATTAAAAAATGCCCCCAACCCGATCCCAACCGACCGCTGTCTTGTCCCCTTACAACCCTCAACCAACGGCTAAGAATTCGAAAACGATCAAAGAAAACATCTGTCATGCTTACTGCCTTTTTGTTATCCGCAACCCCTGAACTCCAACTCAACCACCTGAACGGCGCCCCGATCCTGTTGTCGGCCCCGGTATCCGAACGCCTGAAAACATCCAACCGGGATGCAGAGGCTGCACTGATTCGCCAGGCTATCGCCGGCAACCAGTCGGCCTACGCAGCCCTGGTACGCCGCTACGACCGGATGGTGTACGGCCTTGCCCTGCAAATGGTGGGCAACCGCGAAGACGCCCTCGAAATAACACAAGACGCCTTCCTGAAAGCTTTCAGATTTCTGGCCGGCTACCGCGGCGAAAGCCGGTTCAGCACCTGGCTCTACCGTATTGCCCGCACCTCGGCCATCAACTACCTGCGCCGGGCCAAACGCGAAACGGTTGCCCTGGACGCTCCCGAATCGCCCGTTCGGCGGATGATGTCGGACGCCCCCGACGGGTTCCAGTCTATCACCGTCACCGAGCGCTCCGACATGTTGCGCCAGGCATTCAAAATGCTGCTACCTGACGATAATAGCGTGCTGACGTTGTTTTACCTGAAAGAACAAAGTCTGGAAGAAATCTGCGAGATCATGGGCTGGACCATGAGCAATGCCAAAAGCCGCCTGTGCCGCGCCCGCCAACGCTTGCGCGTGGTGTTAACCGAAAACTTTGCCGACGAATTCGGCGACTGGGTGTAACGCCGTCTGTCAGACGGCGTGACTATAAATCCAACTAAAATACTACATTCTTGAATTGCCCTCTGACTCTAAGTCACCCGGTGAATAATCCACAAAACACGCTTTCCTCCCACCAAAACCAACTGAAAACTACCCTGCTGTAAAGCCTTTGCCCAAATGGAAACACCCCACCCAAACCCTTTTAGTTTGCTGTCATGGAGTACGAAGGCCGGTGTCCGAAAGGACCCGGCCTTTTTCCCCGGCAGTTTTGATTACCCGAATACGCTGACCATGGAACTCGACATCATGCATAATCCATATAACAACCGGCCTTTACACCGGGCAACGGTAAATGGCCGGGTTGGATTAACAGACGATACCGGCATGTTTTTCCCGCTTCGCAACGGTTATCCTAATTTTTTGGCCGGACAACAAGTTACCGGACTGAACCGGCAAGTTCAGCGGTTTTACGATAGCATGGGGCGGCTGGCTGGCTGGCTGGAGCAACTACGCGCATTTTTGTTTCCATTCGACCGCAGGCGCACAGAATGGCTCCGGAGCATTACCCCTAAACCCGGCGACCGGGTGCTCGAAGTCGCGGTCGGCGCCGGCTATAATATTCGCCGTTTACCCGCAAACGTCCGGTATTATGGCCTCGATATTTCAGGCGGCATGTTGGATCGTTGTGTCAGAAATACCCGCCTTTGGGGACTGAATCTCCAACTTTCCCAGGCAAACGCCGAGTATCTGCCTTATTGCGATAACACGTTCGACAGCGTCTTCCACATTGGCGGGATCAACTTTTTCAACGACCGCGGCCGGGCTATCCGCGAAATGATCCGGGTGGCAAAACCCGGCGCCCGTGTGACGATTATCGATGCAACGGCCAAAGAAATCAAAAAACAAGTTCAACGAATGCCCTTCGTCCGGCGTTGTGTATGTGACGAAGCGGTGGACCGCTCCCGTTTGTATGCGCCGGCGCAGTTTGTACCCGAAGAAATCCGCGATGTGGAAGTGAAGTTGATCGACAATGGTTCGATGTACCGGCTCAGTTTTGTAAAACCGATTAACGAATCCCATAAAATGTTTTTACTGCCAAACAAGCAACACAAAATATAGACAGACTATGAAAACATGGGCTCTTTTGCTCGCATCCCTGGCACTGACCGGGGTAACGGCTGCCGGTTTGGCGGCCCAATGCATTTTTGATCCAACCGTTACCGGCGACCCGCTCGTTTGTCCGGAAGGCTCCACCACACTTGCCACCCAGCAGTACGATTCGTACCAGTGGTACCGTCGCGATTTTCCCTTGGGCGCCCCGCAACCGATTTCCGGCGCCACGGCGCAAACCCTAACCGTTAATTCCAATGAAACACCGGTGTATATCTCCGTTGAGGCTACACTGGGCGGATGTACGGAAAAAAGCCCGGAAGTGCTGGCCGACGGTTTGGCCTTTCTACCCGTGGTAGTGGCTACGGAGGGCGAATTTGAGGTCGGCCCGAATGGCGAGCAGACCATTTGTGCCGGCGACACCATTTACCAGATCATACTGCAACCCTACACGATTAACATTCAATGGTACGACGGTACAAACGAGATTCCCGGCGCTACCGACGATACCCTTGTGGTCACCCAACCCGGCAA
>CAUJEY010000053.1 GCA_963169325.1 Bacteroidota bacterium | reverse complement strand
TGTCGAACCAATAGAGTTTTCCGTTCGCGCGCACCCACAGTTTTCCGGCGGGATCTTTATGAAAAATGTAATAGCCGTTGGCAATCGTGTCCCCGGTTTCGTCGCGCAGTTGAAAGGACTCAAAGTCGTCGGTACGGCGGCGGTAACGATTGATGGCTTCGTAGGTGCAAAACCACAGGTCGCCCTCCGGGGTTTCGTAAAACCGGCTTTGCATATTGGCGCCGCGCAGGGCTTGGGCATCGGCGGGGTTGGGGCGGTACACTTTCACCGCGCGACCGTCGTATCGGTTTAGTCCGTCGATAGAACTCACCCACACGAACCCGCGCGAGTCTTTGTACACGAAGGCATTGATGGCCTGCGATAAACCTTGTGTAGGGGTGAGGCGATGAAAAGCCTTGGGGAGGGTTTGGGCAATACCGGCTTGCGGCGTTTGCAGGCAAACAACCAGCAGGAATATCCGGTATATGAATTGTAAATGACCCAACCAAACGCGGTTTTAGGCGGGTAAAGTAATTGTTAATTTGAAAATGTGGGGGATAATTTCAGGGTAACCACTCCCCCACACTACCGGACATTTTATTCTTCTGTATCCAGACCTTCCAGGTTTGCGAAACCAGGAAGGTCTAAACCCCAAAATGTACAGTAGTGTGCCACTCCCCTATTGCAACGACGCTGCTGCGACCGGATTGGGGTCGAACAGGTAAATGCCCGGGAGATTATTGCCTGCTGCATCTACTCCGACGACGAGGAAAGTGGGTGTTTCTTTTTTTGAAGCGTAATATACCCTGATTTTTGAAAGCCCGTTAAGCATCCATAATCCCTGAATTTCCATGGCTGAAAACAAAGTTGAAAACCTGTTTTCAGCGGGCATCGCTTGTTGCTTATTTCCGGCGCCGGCTACTGGAAGCCAAATATTGTCCGTCGGTGTCGGGTTGGCGGCATTCATAATATGACATTCGGGCGGGCAGGGGACGTTGTCAAAAAGGATAGGGGCGGCTGCTGTATTTATCAATACGCCACTCGCATCGTACCCGACGGCCAGAACCGAATCATAATCCCCTTGCGCTTTGGCCGCGAAAAATTTTAATGCTGCGAAGCCCGGATAACTTCGGATGGTATCGATTTCCGTTTTCAGGAACGTGGCGTATGTCGGCGGTTGCCGGAAAAGGTTGAAGTCTGGATTTCCGTTGTAGAGCATAGGCTGTTTTTTTGTCAGAAAGGTAAGGTGTTATTGGCGATTTTATACGGCTTGAAAACAATCTCCCCACTCCGGTTAAACTCCTCCCGCATGGCGGACAATTTTTCGGTTAAATGGCCCGGCAGATCGGTATAATGCGCGTAGCACAAAATATGACAGCCGCTATCCTGCGGAATGTACAGTGAAGTAACTTTCTGAAAACCATACCGGCGGTATACCGGAAAATGTTTTTCCCGTACTGCGATAAAACAATGGTGGAACAGGTTTTCTGTATAAAAAAGAGCAAAAGACGTTTCTACTAAAAAGCGTCCCGGATTCAAATCCCGGTATTTTTTTATCACTGCCAACCTGGAACCCTCTACCACTTTTTGGCTGGAAAATTCATCATATTTGATTCTTGCTTCCTTACAGTTTTGAAATATTTCCAGAAACCGGATAGGATTTTTTGATGTCCTCTTGATTCGATCTTCAAGTATTGGAAACATCTTCACGATCTTGAACACCTCTTCGCCCGCTGTCGTCGGGCTGGTTTGAATGACCCGCATATAGCCGACCGGTTCTTCCCGGCCATCTGCTATTTTCCAAAGACCGAGGTGATGCGCTTGCGTGTCCCACTGATCGATATCAATCCCGATGGGATTTTCGGCTACATACATCGGAAACTCTACCCGCATCACTTCGTACCGGACTTTGAGGATAGCCATGAGCGCGTCGGCGGTTTCTGCCAGGCGTACCACATAGCCGGCTGGGCTATTTTGTTCTTGATGTGCCATGCTCTTTTGATTCGGTTCAAGATTCGTTTCACCCGGCCTACCATACCCCGGGTAACATTTTTTTCACCTTTTTACTATACGAGATATAGCTCTCGCCGAATTGAGCGAGCAGGGCCGTTTCTTCGACGGCAATACGCCTATAATACGCATAAAGCATAGCGGCAGCGGCAACGGCCAGTCCGCCCCAGGTCTGGAGCATAACAGGGATGCCGAGTATGGCGGCGAAAGCGCCGAGATAACTCGGATGCCGCACCAGGGCGTAAGGTCCGGTGGTAATGAGCCTTTGTTCCCCGGTAGTTTGCACGGTCGAAGTAAAAAAGCGACCGAGGGTTTGGATAGCCCAAATCCGGAAAATGGTTCCTCCTCCCATGAGCGTCAGGCCAATGCCGTTCCAGATAGCCGCCCCAGTTTTTTCCGGCTTGAAATAGGCCCACTCCAGTTCAGGAATGACGGTGGCTACTCCGGCCATAGCCAGGATGATCCAGAGGGTATTTTGATCCGTCGCCCGGTTGGTTTCGGCTTCGTCTGTACGGATGGCCGGCTGGCTGAGCCAAAGCGCAGCAGCCGTCGCCATAATCACAAGCATCTTCCAGTGCAGCAACAAGGCGGGTGCGCCCAGTAAGGGTAACACCTGATAAAGCAGGATAGCAACACCGGTAAAAGTTATCTTTTTCATTCTATTGGAGCTTTATTAGCCACTTGGGTACGATATGCGCACGCCTCCTGAATTTGCGTCTTGAAAACAATCTCCCTTCTCCGTTTAAACTCCTCCCGCATGGTGGACATCTTTTCGTTTGAAAACCCATCATATTTGATTCTTGCTTCCTTAAAATCATGGTATTTATCCAGAAACTTGATAGGATTATTTGATGTCCTTTTGATGCGATCTTCAAGTGTTGGAAACATCTTCACAATCTTGAAAACCTCCTCGCCCGCTGTCGTCGGGCTGGTTTGAATGATCCGCATATAGCCGACCGGCTCTTCCCGGCCATCTGCTATTTTCCAAAGACCGAGGTGATGCGCTTGCGTATCCCACTGATCGATATCAATCCCGATGGGATTTTCCGCTACATACATCGGAAACTCTACCCGCATCACTTCATACCGGACTTTGAGGATAGCCATGAGCGCGTCGGCGGTTTCTGCCAGGCGTACCACATAGCCGGCAGAACTATTTTGTTCTTGATGTGCCATGTTCTTTTGATTCAGTTTAAGGTTTGTTTCACCTGGCTCACCATGCATCGGGGAGGATTTTTGCTACAATCTATGCTTGCAGCGCGCATAGAAAGGGCTCGCCCGAAGGAAACCGGGTGTATATTGCAGGAAGTAGGCTGTTTGTTGAAGGAAAAAAACGCCCGCCCCTACGCCTTCCCCCCTACAGCCTCCAAATACCCGTCCTTCTGAATCTCATAAAACGAACGCCGCAGCACCATGCCTGCGCCCAGGTTGGCAATCATGCCGGCCAATAAAAAATAAAAAATAGCCGAATGCCGGTCCGTCATTTCCAGCACCAGAATGGCCGCGGTAAACGGCGTGCGGGTGACGCCGGTGAGGAACCCGATCATACAGACCAGTACCATCAGGTTGTGATGAGCCTCGGGCAGTCCGCCCCAGTGGACCAACAGCGCACCCAACGAGGCCCCTGACGACAGGGAGGTAGCGAAAATACCGCCCGAAGCGCCGACGCTGAACGACAGTACCGCGCCGACAAACCGCGCCGGGAAGGCGTACCAGGGCGCCGCGTCGGCGCCCTCAAACAAAATGGTGTTAATCAAGGGTTTGCCCGTACCCATGGTGATTTCGCCGGTAAAAAAAACGACTGCGGCAAAGAGCAGACCGCACACCACGGCAAATGCCGCCTGTTTTTTCCGGCTCGGGTATTTCTTCCGGAGCGAACCGATCCAAAGCAATATAGCGGTAAACTGTGCGCCAAGACTCCCGGTAATAAAAGCCAGCACGATCACCACCCAAATCATCGATAACGGCAAGGGCGATAACTTCGGATAGCCGAGATATAAATAAGAGCCCAAAAAAGATTGGGCCGTCATACCCGCGATAATTACCGCACTGAATACCGCCGTGCGAAAACGGGCGATGTGGGTTTTGGTCAACTCCTCCAACGCGTACACGATTCCGCCCAGCGGCGTATTAAAAGCCGCTGCCAGCCCCGAGGCGCCGCCCGTGATGAGCATGATACGTTGCGAAACCCGCGACCAACCTTCGGGAATAAACCGGTACACCGTCTGGAAAATAGAGCCGGCTACCTGAAGCGTCGGCCCCTCGCGGCCGATGGCGCCACCACCGAGCAGCATCAGCAAACTGCTGCCAATTTTAATCAAACCGATCCGGATGCCCAGCAACTGCCGGACTAAGGGATGCCGCGGGGTGCCGGCCAGGTCTACCGCGGCCAACAACTGCGGAATACCGCTGCCGCGCGCATTCGGCGCAAATCGCGCAGTGATGAACCAGGCAAACAGGAAAAAGACAGGTGTGGTAATAAAAACCAGCCATGGAGCCAGGTGAAAAATTCCTTTACCCGCACGCTCAAACAAAATAAAAAGATCTTCGTAAGCCACCGCCACCAAACCGGTGAGCACGGACGCCACCCAAAGCGGAATCGCCTGGAACGGGATTCGCAAATTGGGGTTTTCCAAAACCCGCTTTTGAATAAACCGCCCGGGAGCCGTTTTGCGCAAAACACGCCATCGCTTATGTAACCAAAGCTCCCAGGGATATAGGTGATATTTTTGTTTCATTCATACTGGCAAAACTCCTACCCCAACAAACTCACCCCCGTCATCTCCGCCGGCTTTTCCATCCCCATCAAATCCAGCAGCGTCGGCGCCACATCGCACAGGCGGCCGTTTTTCACTTTTACGGCGCCGTCCAGATGTTTTGCCACTAGTACACAAGGCACCGGGTTCTTCGTATGTGCCGTATTGGGCGTACCGTCTTCGTTGATCAGATAGTCGGAGTTGCCATGGTCGGCAATCAGCAGGCAGGCGTAGTCGTGTTCGAGGGCCAGCGGGATGATCTGACTCAGACAATGGTCCACGGTTTCGGCGGCTTTCATGGCTGCGCTGAACACACCCGTGTGGCCTACCATGTCGGTGTTAGCGAAGTTGAGGCAGATAAAGTCGGGCTGGTTGTCGCGGATATCCTGCATGATGGCCGAGGTGATTCCCGGCGCGCTCATTTCGGGTTGCAGGTCGTAGGTGGCCACTTTCGGCGAGGGAATCATGAGCCGGCGTTCGTTTTCAAACGGCGCTTCGCGACCTCCGGAGAAAAAGAACGTGACGTGCGGGTATTTTTCCGTTTCGGCAATGCGCACCTGGCTTTTGCCGGCATCGGCGATCACTTCGCCCAGCGTCATTTCCACATTGTCTTTGTCGAATAAAACAAAAACGTCTTTGAATTTCTCGTCGTAGCGGGTCATGGTCACGTAGCGGATCGGGAGGGTGTGCATATCCATGGCCGGCATGTTTTCCTGCGAGAGCACGGTGGTGAGTTCGCGCAGGCGGTCGGTGCGGAAATTGAAACAGATCACCACATCGCCGGTTTTAATGGTGGCCAGCGGGGTGCCGTCGGCATTCCGCCGAAGCATGGGTTTCAGAAATTCGTCGGAGACGCCCGCTTCGTACGATTGGCGGATGGCCGCGGGGAAGTCGGTCACCGTTTCGCCTTCGCCGCGCACCAGCAGGTCGTAGGCGAGTTTGACGCGCTCCCAGCGATTGTCGCGGTCCATGGCGTAGTAGCGGCCGATAACGGAGGCTAATTTGATGGGTTCCCGCCCTTCGGCCACCGGCAACGTTTTTAGGTAGTCTTCGAGTTCGGCTATAAATCCGGCGCCGCTTTTGGGGTCGCAGTCGCGTCCGTCCGTGAAGGCATGAATGTACACTTCTTTCGACGCGTGATGCGCCATGACGTTACACATCGCTTTCAGGTGTTCGATATGCGAATGTACCCCGCCGTCGGATACCAGTCCCAGCATGTGTACTGCGCTTCGGGTGGCGTTGGCGTAATCGAGCGCGGAAATGAAGTTGTGCATGGTTTTCAATTCGCCATCGCGCATTGCTTTGTTGATGCGCGCCAGTTCCTGCCATACGATTCGGCCCGCGCCGATATTGAGGTGCCCCACTTCGGAGTTGCCCATCTGGCCTTCCGGCAGGCCCACGTCTTCGCCGTAAGTGACGAGGGTACTCCAGGGGTAATGTTGCATCAGGCCGTCCATAAACGGCGTGTCGGCTTGTTTGATGGCATCGGCTTCGGGTTTCGGGCCGAGGCCCCAGCCGTCGAGAATCAACAGAAATGCGCGTTTGTACTTTTCCATGGGGCAAATGTAAAAAACCCGCCGGGCATTGCGCCGGACGGGTTTCTAAATACTGCTCTGTGTATGCTCAAACTAATTATGCTCGTCGCAAACAGACAAGATTTTCAGGATTTACAAGACGCTAAAAAAGTATCCTGTAAATCCCGTTGATCCCGTCGGTTATTATTTGCGGCCGGCTTTCGGCGTAGCCGATTTAGCCGCAGGTTTTTTGGCTGCCGTGGGGGCGGCAGTGGCTTTAGCGGTTTTGGCAGCCGGTTTGGTCGCTTTCGGTTCCGTTGCGACGGCCGGTTTGGCGGCCACTTTGGCTGCCGGTTTAGCTGCTGCTTTCGGTTCTGCTACAACGGCGACTTTGGCCGCTGCGGGCTGAACTTCAGGGGCAACCTCTTTTTTGGAAGACTTTATAGCCGCTGCTTTCTTGGAGTCTTTGATGCTTTGGTTCAACAGGTATTGCTCTTCCACCACTTTGCCATCGGCCCAGGTACGACGAATCACTTCGTTGTAAATCAGCGGCTGACCTTGTTTGGTGACGAATTCAAATACGAATTGAGATTCCGAGGTGTTGTCGCCCACCTGGAAAGCCAGGCGTTCGATGCGGTTCGTGGCAGCAATGTTGCTGAAGAACCAACCCAGGATTTCCAATTTTTGGGATTTGGTTTTGGTGATATCTTGCGGATTGCTCTTGGTTACGCAATTTTCGGCAGCAAATTTTTCAAAAGCGCCAACGATATCGCCTTTCAGAATTTGGGCGTCCAGCGCCTCTGCGAGTTGTTGCAATTTCATAATCGTTAAATTAAAGCGGGTTTGGTAAAACCATTTTTCGTGCTGCAAAGGTAAACGAAAAAATATTCGCCAAATTATATTTGCTCAAAGGTTTTTTTTAAACTTTATATAAAATTAAAATTGGCGACATGTGGAAAATTCAGCGCATGGTTTAATTTTTCGATAAAAAAATAACAAATTGAAATATTATCAAAAATTAAATACCGCAATAAAGCATTTTTTTTGTCTTATATTTTATTAAAAATGAGTCTCAATAAAACCTTGACCCGTTAACCTTTCAACCCGAAATAACCCAAAATCGCGATGTCATTCTGAGGCCAGCGAGAAATGATGGTGAAAAAACGTGCATTTTGGAGTATCCCGCTCCCAAAATCAAATCCGCGAAAATCCGTGTACAAAGTCGGCGTCATCCGTGTTCCTATCCTCCTGCGAGGGCCGCTCGTGCAGGATAGG
>CAUJEY010000052.1 GCA_963169325.1 Bacteroidota bacterium | reverse complement strand
GCCTACACCGGTATGTACCTGATGACCCGGAAAAAATTAGAGAACTGGCTCTGGTGGACGGTCACTAATATTGCCTCTATCCCCCTCTATTTCAGCAAAGGATTTGTTTTCACCGGATTCCAATACCTCGTTTTTTTGGTGTTGTCGGTGATGGGGTATTTAGAGTGGAGGAGGAGGATTACGGATTAGAGGGTTTCGGGGTTTGGAGGTTTGAGGGTTACTGGTTTGAGGGTTTGAAGGTTTCGAGGTTTGGAGGTTTGGAGGTTTGAGGGTTGCCGTCCGCCATTAAGTTTTAACGAAGGTTGACGACAGAAAGATTTGCCAGATGTCTCGCTTCGCTCGACATGACAGCCATATGTTTTCAATTTTTATCCAGATTTTTCGCTGCGCTCAAAATTTACCGGGAACGCTTTGAATATTTCGAGCACAGCGTGGAATCTGATGAGTAGTTAAACAAAGTAGAGCTGTCATGTCGAGCGAAGCGAGACAACCGGATTGTAAAAAATCAAATCATTTTGTCGTTTAAGGTCGTTAAAACTTAATGGCGGACGGCAACCCGCAAACCAGTAACCCTCAAACCTCCAAACCCTCAAACCAGTAACCCTCAAACCTCCAAACCCTCAAACCTCCAAACCCCGAAACCTCCAACCCCCCAAACCCTCAAACCAATCCCGCCCCAATGCGCCGAAAACAAGCGCATATTCTGCGGCTATCCAGCCATAATGTTCCTGAAAGCCACCACCGGCGTAATGACTGTACGACAAGACCGCGACGGCCGTCCAGGCGAATGGAAATTGCCGGGTGGTAAGTAAGCTCAGGCCGAAAAGCGGCGCTACGTACCAGGGATGTACCGTCGTGGCCAGTGCCAGGTACAACATCAGGGCAAAAACCAGGCGGTCCGGTAAAAAATAACCGCTGCTATTTTGATTTGTATTCCGGGGCCGTTTGTAAAACGCCAGTCCCGCAACGCCCAAAACTACCACCGCGGCCAGCACGGGTCCCAGAGTACGCGCTACATCCATTTTCGGCGGCGCAACTGCTATCCCTATCCATTTAAGCACGTAGTAAATGCTGGCGTTAAATTCGAATTGACGGAAATACAGGTTCAAACTGTCCGCCATGTTTCGCATGACCTGCATATCCAGCAAGGGCAAAAATAACAGGCAACAAACGCCGGCGAAGAGCAGCGCAAATTGCAAACCACGCCGCCAGCCCAACCATACGATCACAATGGGCAAAAATAACAATGGCACTAATTTGCTTGCCGTTGCCAATGCCCACCACACCGCGGCCATGGCTACCCGCTGGCGCAACAACGCATACACTCCCGCCAGCAAAAAACACAACATGGCGCCTTCAAAGTGGCCATTTCCGAGTATTTCAAGGAGAATGAGTGGATTGAGGGCGTAGGCGAGTGAAGCCCATCTACCCCCACCCCCGACCCCGCTAACCCCACCCCTAAAAGGGAGGGGAGACGCGGGGGGAGACGTAGAGTTGTCGCGGTGCCCCTCGTGTCTCCCCTCCCTTTTAGGGGAAGGGTCGGGGGTGGGGTTAGAGGGGTCGGGGAGGCCCCGCAGCAACAACCAAATCGTACCCAATTCACACCCGAACAAAAATAATTTCAGGATAAAAACACCACCGGAAATACTTTCCGGAAACAACTTTGCCGCCACCCAGAAAACGGCCTGACAGACCGGCGGATAGACGGTATAGTATTCCCGTGAATTGAGTTTTTGGAACAATTCCGGCATAATGCCCGGAACGCTTATTTGATTTTCAATAAAATACGTCGGCGGATGCGCAAACGGATGGATACCGTGAGCCGCTAAATGGCCATCCCAAAGGAAACGGTAAAAATCGTCGGACAAATTGGGTAGGCTGAACAGCAAAATGACCCTTAGCGCAATGCTCAGGCCAAGAAACCTGTATTGCTGTTTAACGGTCCAATGCCGGAACAGCAAAACATACAAGTACAGGGCAAAAAACAGCGTATAGGCGCCAAGCAATGACGGGAAGTCGGCCCTTTTTACAATAAAGCCTAAAAAAACCGTCAGCACGAGTAACGCGCAACTGATGGCAAACAAAACAAATGGGTGTGAATGGCGCGACATGGCGCAAAGGTACTCTACCGCACCGGTGTCCGGTTTTCAAAAACAAACTTGTGGTAAACCTCATTCACCGGCACTTCCACCAGGATATGCTCCATAAAATTCGCTTTGCCGCGTATTTTAACTACACCCTGGATCGCCTCTCCGGGGTATAACGTATGTGCGCGCAGCAGGCCGTCTTCCGGCATTACCGGTTCCCGGAGTGGCTGGTTGTTGGCGGCAATCGTAACGGCGGTGTACATCGACCAGTCGATCCAGTCTAAAGTGATCGCGAAATTTTCGGCACGAGAATTTATCCGGTCGGCATTGCGCCCACTGCGATGGTTGTTGTTGCTCGTCGCTTCGGAGATGGCCACCACCGTTACTACCGTGCCGATCACAACGGCCGAGGCAATCAGCATATCGCGGGTGTTTTTCCAGCGGATGTATTCCTCCGCGCCGAAAACCCGCAGCGGCTGTGTTTGATTGGAGGCATTGTAACCCGTGACTTTTACATCCTCGGGATGAAAAGTGTAAGCGGAATCGCTGTCGTTGTAAATATACACCAGCAAACTGAGGTCTTTTTCGCCGCGGGCACTGAGTCCGGCAGTGAGGTCGGCGCCGTACTGCTGGGAGCGCAACCCGGGCAAGCCCCGGGTGTACACGGCTTCTTTCTGACCGGGTTGGGATGCGGCCGAGCGGTAATAATAGGTGCTGACGCAAGCGCTCAGACTAAAAATAAGGCTAAACAAAATCAGGGCGGATCGCATGATAAAAGCAAGTTTTTTCTATTGTAACTGATTCAGTACATCACCCAACTTGGTGCTGTAACTTTTCACATAGTCCGGAAACCCGTCCGTCTGGGAATCAATAATCCAATGGTAAACGGCGCCGCCTTTTTTTAGTTCAACGTAGTACACGGGTTGATCGGCGCAGCCGGCGCAACCCCAGGTTTTGCCATTTTCGGCTAACAGTTCGTTCGGGAATTCATCCAGGATTTTTTTAGCCGCCGCGTATTTGGCTGCGTCTTGCGGCGCGGTTTCAAATACGTAAGCGCCCTGGTTGTCTTTTTCACCTTTGTACAATTCGGTTCCGGCTATTTTGTAACCAACTTTACAACAGTCGAAACAAAAACAACTGGAGTGACCGAAGATCAGGTACTCGACAGTGGTGTCGGGAGCGGGGGTGCAGTTGTCGTTCTTTTTGCAGGAAATAACGGCGGTCAGAACGAACAGTAGAAACAGTATCTTTTTCATCAGGAAGTAGTTTTTGAATAAATGTTTTCCTGCAAAGACGGCGGAGCGTCGATCAAAGGTTGGGTGAGAAATCAGTGCTGAACAATAATTTTCCCACACCAGTTTTCAATTTGCAATACATATATGCCGGTTGCCCACTCGCCGGTATCCAGATAAAAGCGGGTATTTCCGGTTGGAAGTTCAATTTGCTGTACTAATTGGCCGGTAAAGTCGAATACGCGGCCAACCGTTTGTTTATGCCCGGGAAGCGTAAGCCAACACCCATTGGAAGCGGGGTTTGGCGCGACGGAGAAACCACCTGCTTCCGGCGCTTCAGTCGAAACCACTGCCGTATGGCAAAACACGTCGTCATCGTGGTTGGCGTCGGGGCGTTCGTTGGGTGCGGAAGTCCAAAAGCAGAATTGTACGGGCACAATGAGTTGATAGTTCGCGGTAATATCGCCAAAGTCCAACCAAACAGATGCTCCAGGGGCCAGGCCAAGATCTGCATAACGCCGGCGGTAAACCGGGCGGATTATGCAATGACTTCCATCATCCCAGTCGAAGGCGATTTGAACGTCCACCTGGTCAAGCAAGGTGGTTCCTGTGTTGCTAACCTGAACCCGGAAATTTCCCCCGGAAAAGTTGTACCGTTTTCCGAAGCTCCAGGGATTGTACGGTGAAGGCGAGACCAGTAAAGGTTCGCCTTGCTCCACCCCGGTCAACGCCGCGTTCACTTCAGGTTCCGGTGTCCCGCCTAAAAGCGGGCGGGTGTGAAGCCACAAATGCCGGGCATTGTATGGCAACCAGGAAGGTTCGGCCCAAGGGGGGCCGGAGCCGCTGACACCGGCAACAGCCAGGGTGTCGTTTTGCCAGGCTATTTCAAAACCCGTTTGCCACCTGGAAGATAACAAGGTGTCTGTAATCTGTCCATCACCTCCGGCGCGAAGGATCAACGAAGTTTCATGTTCTTTGTCGAAAGCCAGCAAGTATAAACCGGTGACTGTGGCTTCTAAGTCATAAACCGCAAACGGAAAGTCGGCCACTTCAAAATAATCCAGGCTCGACCCGTCGAAAACAAAAAGGCGCCCTTCATTGCGGTAAAAAGTGTAAAAGTCCTTTCCCGGCCCTGCGATAATCCGGTTAAAAAAAACAAATGGCGTAATGTTTCTTGAATAGGTCAGGTTATATGCCGGCGCCTCAGGAGTACCGGTTTGTTCCCAAAATTGAAGATCAGGGGAACCCACAGCCACGATATGTTCCGTTCCGGGGTAAAATCCGAAATCATAAATGTCCGGAAAATCACTGGGCGGATTAAGAGAGGTTTTCCAAAGTATCTGACCTGTTCCGATAGAATATTTGATTATTTGGTTCAACACTGCTCCCACCAGGTTTCCGTCAGGCGCAATTTTCAGTAAGTATGGTTGTTTTTCTGTAGCAGTTGAGAATTTGCTCCAACGCAAGGCGCCATCCGGAGCAAAAACGAATAGATCATAGTTATCGAATCCGGCATCGCACAAATCTTCGGCAATGGACACGGCGAAACCGCCGTCGGGTGTGGCCGTTGCTGATTGAATCCTGTACACTTCTGCCTGCGGCAAATTCAGATGCCGGCGTAAAAGAATTTCGCCTTTCGAGTTGAATACCAGGGCAATAACAGTATCGGCAAAGGCGCCGCCCGGTACCGGTTCACCTCGCGCGATCGTGAGCCAACGGCCGTCCCCAAGGGCGAGCAGTTCATGGGGTTCCGTATTAAAACCGAAAGAAAGTACACGGTCGTGTACCTGTGCGTGTAACAGGCAAGTTTGAATTTGCCACAGCAGAACGAGAAGGGTTATGCTCTTTTTCATAACTGGATAAATTGGTAGAAGTGAATGATTTAAGAAGGTATATACTCAACAATTTACCTGATACAAATTTAATTAAACCCTTTCGATGTAATGAACAAATTGAGTAAATGCACCAAATCATACAAAAAAAGCCCCGCGCTGCCGAAGCAACACGGGGCTGAAATATTTTTTACAAACGGTTAAAAACCAGTATTTACTGGACCCGCAAGTGTTTGATCGAGTAGTAAAAAATAGTAGCGAAGCCAAACGACAACATCGAGTGGAACAACACAAAGGCGCTGTTGCCTGTCTTTACGCCGATCACTACAGCTGCGGCAAAAACCAGGGCAAAAAATCCTTCGGCATACGTTACCCAGGAAATTTTGGAGGCTAAGTAACTCGCTTTTTTGATCGAGTTGTTTTGCCCGCCGGTGATCCCGTATTTCGGCGTCCGTACAAAAGCAGATACTTTGCCCCGCAAACCTTCCACAACGGCAACGGCGTTATACAGCGACAGCCCCATTGAAATGGGCATAAACGACAGGAACAGACCGAAGAAGCGCACTTTTTCCCAGAAAGAAGGCTGCGTGTTGCGGTGAAGTGCAGCAGTAATGTTGGCCGTATAGGAGATAGCCGCCACTGCAAATAAGCCCAGCACCGAGAAAGACAGGAAGTGTGTGGAAATACCCAGTTCCGAAAACGCGAAAGACAAGGGAATGCTGCTCATCGCGGCGATGAACACCCACAGGAACACGCCGTATGCCAGTAACTGGCTGATGGCGTGCATTTTCTGAACGCGGTTCAGTTTGTCTGTATTCCACACAAGTTTCAGCAGTTTGCGCGCATTTTGAGCGCCGCCTTTGTTCCAGCGGAATTGTTGTCCTTTGAGGGCGTTCATGTCCACAGGCAGTTCGGCCGGGCTGCCGAGTTTCTCCAGGTACTGGATTTTGTAGCCCATGATCTGGGCGCGAAAACTCAGGTCGAGGTCTTCGGTGAGCGTATCGCTCTGCCAGCCACCGGCTTCGGTGATTACTTTTTTGCGCCATACGCCGGCGGTGCCGTTGAACTGGAGCAACAGGTTGCCGTAGGAGCGGCCGGCCTGTTCGACGGTGAAGTGTACATTGAGTTGCAGGGCCTGCAACTTGGTCAACATACTGTAGTCAGCGTTGATGTGTTCCCAGCGGGTTTGCACGATGGCCGTTTTCGGATCTTCGAAGTAGGTCATGGTGGTACGCAGGAAATCGGCCCGTGGAGTAAAATCGGCATCGAAAATGGCGATAAAATCGCCGTTCGCTTTTGGCATGGCCTCCTGTAGTGCGCCGGCTTTGTAGCCCTGGCGGTTCACGCGGTGCATGTGTTCGATATTAAAACCCTGTGCTTTGAGTTCGGCCACTTTTTTAGCCACGATCCCGACGGTTTCGTCGGTGGAGTCGTCCAGCACGTGGATTTCGAAACGGTCTTTCGGGTACTCCTGCGCAGCCACGTAGTCGATAATGCGTTCGGCAACATACATCTCGTTGTACATCGGCAGTTGAACGGTCACGAACGGGGCATCAGGGCTGTCCGCTTCGTATTGACTGTACGTAATCTTCGGATTATCCTTGTGATACCTTTTATACAGGTACAACAGGTGAAATTGCAACAGGGCGTAAACGGTTACGCCGGTCATGGCAAAGAAATAAACAAAAAGCATCAGGTAGCCGAAATCGACGAAAGCCTGGTACTGAAGAGCTTCGAAAAGCGAATGAAGACCGTACATAGAGAGTGAGTGAGTTGCTGTGTTTTAAGTTTTGTGTATGGAGTCTTAGGTTACTGGTTACTGGTTTATTGGTTACTGGTTTATTGGTTACTGCTTAACTGCCTACTGCTTTACTGCCTACTGCTTAACTGCCTACTGGTTTAAAATGAAGGATAAAGATGGTCGCAATGATTTTCCAGCCGGCCAGTATGACGCCTTTTACCGTTCCGGATACTTTACTTTTTCCTCCTGCGCGTTTGCGGTAGCGTACCGGCACTTCGGCACAGTCGAGACCGTGTTGCGCTGCCCGCACCTGCATTTCCACCGTCCAGCCGTAGTTGGGGTCCTGCATGTTCAGTGCCAGCAGACATTCCCAGCGAATCGCCCGAAAAGGGCCGAGATCGGTGAACCGGTAGCCGTAAAGCCAATGGATCAGCGCCGGCGCCAGCCAGTTGCCGAAACGTTGGGGCGGCGTCATAGCGCCCGGTTCGAGCAGGCCCAGCATACGCGAACCGATGACCATGTCTTTTCCGTCGTTCAAAATTGGACCCACCACGTTTGGCAGGTCTTCGGGGTAGTCGGAGTAATCGCCGTCGAGAAAAACCACAATTTCCGGCTGTTTCGACGAAGGCAAACTTTGCAAGTAACGTATCCCGGCCAGGCAAGCCGAACCGTAACCCCGCCGAAGCGCATGGACGACGGTGGCGCCGTTTAACCGGGCCGTTTCCGCCGTGCGGTCCGTAGAGCCGTTATCGCAAACAATTACTTCGCGCACCCACACTTTTGGGATGGCCGCCAACACTAAGGGCAGGGACTCTTCTTCGTTATAGGCCGGAATAAGCACGTAAATTCGCTTTTTTAACGTATTTTCCATCATTAGTCCGACCTGACACTGCTTATTTGCCGCCTTTAAGTGAAATGGCGTTGCAAAGATAACGCGACAGTTAAGAAAACGTTAAAAACCTTTAACAAATGCGATGTTAAAGTTTTGTAAACGGCGGGATCAGTTTTTGAAACGTAGATTTTATTTGGAATAATATTTTACAAACAATCTGATTTCAGGAAAATTCGGCGGAAAAAAGGGGGAAATTTTGGCAGTAAACAGGGAATTATTTGGAAGGGGGCTAATGGAGGTATTTTGCAAAGCAAGGTCCTTTTAACTGTTAATTTTTTAACGTCTACCGGGATTGTGCCGACAGGTCATAAGTGAAATCACCTGTTAAAATATGTTAAGTTCAACAATCCAAAATGTCAATATTAATCCAGGAAGCAACCCGGCCCGGCATTGTTGAATCAACCTTTGCAATTCAATTGTTAACCACTAAAATGTCCTGTTTTCTTATGAAAAAACTTGCAATCTTCTGGCTACTGCTGTTGCCGTTCGGCGCCCTGCATGCACAAGACGCGTTCACCGCCCCCTGGAAAAGCGTTAAACTGTACCTGAACTACGATGTCTTTAAAACTACCGGCGGCTTCTCCAGCATTTTGTCCGAAGGTGGGCCTATCGGCAGGCTCAGCCCGGCATTTTCCTGGAGCAAACAACCCCGTTTCGTCCATGAAATTGGTATTGCTGCGCTTCAAATCAGCGGTAGCAGGCGCACCGAAGTCTACCTGCCGATCGATTCTATTATTTTTGACGTGGAATACATTGGCGGTGAGGCCACCACAGATTACCAGTTCGCCCTGCAATACGAATTAGCCTGGAAATGGCTCGATTGGGGGAGCGGCGCCTTTTATTTTGGCGGCAGCGTGACCCCCTTTGTTTCGAAGACCACTTTTGAATCGGACAGCCCCGGGGTTTATGATGCTTCGGAAAAAATGGCAGGCATGCACCTGCAAGGGGTTTTTCGCGTGCTGTTCCGGCTGGGCAACCGCTGGTTTGTCGATCTCAATACCCCGGCCGGTTTTATGCTGAATACTTCAGACCGTACGATTACGCAACACGGGAATACCCAAAACTCAACCACGCTGGATTTTGGCAGCGTTATGGGACTTCGGGCAGGGCTCGGGTACCGGTTCTGATTTTTATTTATTTCGCGCAGATGTTACGCAGATAAAAAGGCGCAGATGTTACACAGAAAGGTTCTGCGTAACATCTGCGCCTTTTTATCTGCGTAACATCTGCGCGAAATAATCTGCGTTGATCTGCGAAATCTGCGGGAGACAAAATAATCCTCAATTTTTCACAAATCGTCCCCAGCCCTTTTCTGTTTGCAACAAATAAAAGCCGGCCGGCAAACGGCTGACGTCGATACGCTGATCGGCCGCCGGCAGTTGTTCCGAAACCATCAGGCCTGCCGCATTAAAAATCCGGCATAAACCCTGGTTTTCCGGTACAAAAACGAAGTCCTGCGCCGGGTTAGGGAAAAGAAGCGTCTCCGCCATTTCAGGTTCATGCGCGGCGGAGACAAGGTTGAATTCCGCGCAAACGAAGTCGTTGTCGTGGTTGGCATCCGTTTGGCCGTTGGGAGAAGTCACCCAAAAACAAAGTTCCCAGGGTAAAACCTGTTGTGTATAGCCGTACCCCAGATTGCCGACGAGGAGCAGGGTATCTTTTCCAGGGGCGAGGTCGAGTTGAGTGAAGCGTTTGTTTATATAATTTTGCACAGGACAAAAGCCCGGACCATCGGAGCTGTAGCGGCCTGCGATAACATCTACTGATTGTAGGGTTTCCGTGCCGGTGTTTTTCAGACGCACGGAGAAATTGCCGTCACTGTAAATCCGCCACTTAAGCAGCAACCACGGTGCATCGTTGTACGGCTCGGCCTTTGGTAGTTTGTGCGCTATCATTTCGGTTAACGCTGCATCTGCACCGGTGCTCTGCGTGCTGCCATCCGGCTCGAACGACTGTACCCAGAAATGTTGACTTCCGGAACTGAGGCTTGATGGGTTATCCCAGGTACGGGGCGAAGGGCCGTGCAGTTCCACACCGGCTATAATGATCTTACCGGTTGCGGGATCGATACGAATACGTTGCGGGATCAGGTCGGGCGCTGGCAGGTAAAATTCGCTTGTTCCTGTACCGGAAATCCTTACTACTCGCCCAATATTGCCTTCGAGGCCACAGAGAACAGCCCCTTCGTCCGTGGCCGAAATATCCATCACCTGAAACCCGGGGGCGGGCGCCAAACCCAACAGGTTATAACCGGTTCCATTCCATTTGCGGTACAGGATATGGCTGTCATTTTGAAGGGCAAAAAAGCCGTTGCCCGAGGCCGGCACCACTTGGATATAGTATTTTCCTTGGACCGAGGTTGAATTCAGGAGAGTTAAATTTAAATCCTCGTCCATACTGTAAATCGAATTCCCGGCGGCCAACAAATAGCTCAGGCTGTCGGAACTGTACGCTAAATCGTAAATATTCACACCAGGCAGTTCCTTTTCCTGTAACACCAAACCGGTTTCCAGTTCGAGCAGCCAAATTTTGTCTTCTCCGACGGCAATCAATTCCTGATTGGCGGTAAGTGCCAGAGCCGATATCGCAGGAACGTAATCAAAGTTTGGCTGCCAGTCGGTAGCCCGGGTCCAAAGCGTTGTGCCGAAAGTGTTTTGCAGCCGGATAAAACCGCCGGCACCCACATCACACCCATCCGCCATACCTGCCACCACTTGCCTTCCATCCGAAAGCGGGATAATAGCACTTATGATCGTACGGTTGTTCACATCAATTTCTTTGTCGGAAAAATAGGTGCCATCCAGGCTCGTTTCGGCCAAATAGCCCTTGGAAAACAGCCAGTTGGTTCCGCCGACGATCCCGCCGACAAGCCAGTGGCCGTTGGGTAAGGGGTTCAAGGTGGTCACGTTCGCATTGAAACTAATTTGCCAGGTTTGATTCTGGCCTACGGCGAAAAACGCCGGCAAAAGCAGGAGCAGGTAGAGATTTTTCATAGTTGGATATATTTTTTTTCAAATATACTATTTCCACATTCACATTTAACGAAAGAACTAGTAATTTGACAACCATGGCTAAATTTTATGGAAATTGTAGAAGTGCCGCTTTTTCTGTCCGAAGCGGGGTATTTTTGCCCACTAAACTGCAATTCGATTGGAATTGCCCTAACCCACCTCGCATGTCACGACATTTCACCTGTATCCTCATAGCCGGTCTGCTCCTTATCGCGTTCCTTTTTTCTTTCTGTAAAAAAGAAGACTTCACCACCAACCCCAGCGACAAACTCGAATTCAGTACAGATACATTGCGTTTCGATACGGTTTTTACCGAATTAGGCTCCGCTACGCGAATTTTGAAAATATACAACCGGCACAACAAGAGCATCCGGATCAGCAAAATTTACTTAGAAAACGGCGCACAATCCCGCTTCAACCTGAACGTGGACGGCCTGCCCGGCGACAGCCACGAAAACCTCGAAATTGCCCCGAACGACAGTCTCTACGTATTCGCCGAAGTGACGATCAACCCCGACGCCCCGCCGAGCGCCAGCCCTTTTGTGCTGGATGAAAATATCGTGTTTGAAACCAACGGCAACACCCAAACCGTGGTGCTCGAAGCCTGGGGACAAAACGCCGTGTACCTGCCCTCGCGTTATGGCGCCGGCGGCGGCGTACTCTACGCCTGCGACGGCGGCGAATGGGTGTGGGACGACCCGCGCCCATACGTCATCTACGGCATCCTGATCATCGACGACTGCACGGTGCGCATACCCGCCGGAACACATGTGTATATCCACGGCGGACTGGCCCGCCAGGAGATCGACAGTACCGTGTACCGCTACAACGACGGCTTTCTGGCCTTTCAGGGCAATGGCCGCCTGATCGTGGAAGGCACGCTGGAACGCCCGGTGATTTTTGAAGACGATCGCCTCGAACCTGAATTTGACGACGAGGCAGGGCAATGGACGGGCATCTGGCTGCAATCCGGCACCACCGGCCACCAGGTCGATCACTGTATTGTCCGCAACTCTATTATCGGTATCCGTGTGGATTCGGCGGCCGACCTGACCCTGCGCAATACGCAGATTTACAACACCGCCAACAGCGGTCTGATCGGCCTGCACGCAAAGATCACAGCCGAAAACTGCCTGTTTCACAGCAACAACGGATACTCCATCCAACTCGAATACGGTGGCGAATACAACTTCAGTTATTGTACCGCCGCCAGCTTCGGCGTCGACGGGGAAGCCCTGCGCATGAGCAATTACTTCTGCCTCGATCCCCTGTGCGAAACCTTCGCCGGCAACGATCTGAAAGCCCGCTTTCAAAATTGCATCCTTACCGGCGGCCGGGCCGACCAAATCACGCTGGACGACAGAAACGGCATGGCCGGTGTGTTCGACTATCAGTTGAAAAATTGCCTGGTTCGGGTAAAAGACCTGCTGAAGCCCAACGCCCGGCCCGATTTTTTCGACTTCTGCAACCCTTGTCTGAACCTGCAAACACAGGACACGGTGTTCCTCAACGTTCAGGAGGATATGTACAGGCTTGATACCCTGCGCTCCAAAGCCAACCGATATGCTGTGCCGGTGCCGGGTATCGGGCTGGATTTAGACGGCAAACTGCGCGACGGCGTGACGCCGGATGCGGGCTGCTATGAGATTGAGTTTTGATGAATATTTTTTTCCGACTTTTGCGTGATGAAAATTTTACTGCTTGGCGGCGGCGGCCGCGAACATGCTTTTGCTTGGAAACTGGCGCAGGACCCCGGTTGCTCCCAACTCTTTATCGCTCCCGGAAACGCCGGTACCGCCGAATGCGGGGCTAATATAGCGCTTTCCGCTACTGACTTTCCCGGGATCAAAAATTTTGTACTGACGAACGCCATTCAAATGGTCATCGTGGGTCCGGAAGAACCCCTGGTGCGTGGCATCGTCGATTTTTTCCAAAATGATCCGGAATTGAGCGCAGTAGACATCATCGGCCCTTCGGCAACCGGCGCACAACTGGAGGGCTCGAAGGCGTTTGCCAAAAAATTTATGGCACGGCACGATATTCCTACCGCCCGCTACGCCGAAGTGACGACCACGGAAGCAGGCGCCGATTTTTTGAAAACCCTGAAGCCGCCCTATGTTTTGAAGGCCGACGGGCTGGCCGCCGGCAAAGGTGTGCTCATTCTGGATGACTATAACGAAGCCGTTTCCGCTTTACAGACGATGCTCGACGGCCAGTTCGGTGAAGCCAGCCGGCGGGTAGTAATCGAAGAGTTTCTCAGCGGAATTGAATTTTCGGTATTCGCACTGACCGACGGGAAAACATACCGGATTTTGCCGGAGGCAAAAGATTACAAACGGATCGGCGAAGGCGACACGGGCCTGAACACGGGCGGTATGGGCGCTGTTTCGCCTGTGCCCTTCGTTACGCCGGAACTGTGGCAAAAAGTAGAGAACCGGATCATCCGACCCACAGTTGCCGGGTTGTCTGCGGAAAATATTGACTACAAAGGATTTGTGTTTTTCGGCCTCATCAACGTCGAAGGCGAGCCGTATGTCATTGAATACAACTGCCGAATGGGCGACCCGGAAACGGAAGTCGTGTTTCCCCGGCTGAAAAATCATTTGACGGAGTTGTTTAACAGCCTGATGGCCGGCCGGCTCGACGTCGTTCGTATGGAAACGATTCCGGAAACGGCGGCCACGGTGATGCTCGTTGCCGACGGCTACCCGGGTGATTACCGAAAGGGGGATGAACTCCGGATCGTAATGCGCCGGGAAGGCAGCCTGTACCTGCACGCCGGCACCCGAAATACCGATGGAAAAGTACTGACCAACGGCGGCCGGGTGATGGCAATTACGTCTTTCGGGCAGTCGGTGGCGGAAGCAGTGGGGCGCTCGGTGGAAGCTGCTGAAGGGGTTGTTTTTGAAGGGAAGTATTTCCGGCGGGATATTGGGAAGGATCTGGAGGGTTTTTAAGCAGAATTATTAAACCACAAAGTCCACATAGTGCACATTAGTTTTTTTTGTGCACTGTGTGAACTTTGTGGTTTTAAAAAATAGTTCTTATTGATTTTCTCCTATGGTGACGGTATAAGAATACGTATTTGTTTTTGGCTTTTCCACCGGCTCGGGTGTACTCGCTGTATACACGTAGTTCACCTGCATGCTTCCGGTATTTTGTGGCGCCGGCGGGGAGACTTTAGCAGGCGCGGGAAGTTTGAACCGGATTTGCGCTTTTTTGTGAAACAACACCCGCATGCCGCGATTTTTACCGACGATAAATTTGAGCAACCGTACCACTCGGACAGCCTCCTCGTCGCAGCCGTTGCCCAGTGGCTGCAACACGCGGGTATCCACTACATTTCCTTTATAATCTATATCGTATTCCACCATCACAGTACCTTCTGTTTTGGCTTCCAGGGCGGCTGCCGGGTAACGCAGGTTGGCATAGATAAACTTGGTGAGTTCCTTCGGTCCGCCCGGAAATTCCGGTTGCTGGATGAAATGTTTCGGTTTTTTCTCCCTTTCCATTTGTACAGGTTCAATATCCTAACTCATTCGCCAGGCGGCGGTGTTGCAGAAATTTATCTAAAAAACGAAGCAGCACAAAAACGGCCGTTAATAAAAGGCCGTATTGTAAAAAGGAATTATTAGCCCATAAGGCCCAATCAACAACCGGCAATTCGGGAATCGAAATCGCAGGCAATTGCTCCGGCGATAACTGCAATGCCCCTGCGACCATCACAACCACCGGCGTAATTAAAAACAACCCGAAAACGGCGGCTATGAGCCAGATGATCCAGTCTCTGCCTTTTTCCTTAGCCCGTACATGCACTTGTTCGGCAGCCCAGGCAGCCATTACCCGGTCGGCAAAACCAGGATTTGGCGCTTCCAGGGTCAGGGAAAACAGTTCCCGTTTTTCGGCCTGAATCATCTCCAGCCGGGCCTTCCATTCCGGGTTTCCGCGCAGGTAATCTTCCACCTGCCCTTTTTCAGCAGGGGAGAGAAAGCCGTCGGCGTAATCCCACAGCATTTCGTCGGTCATTTTAAATGTATTTTCCATAACGGTGTGTTATTTCGTCATTTGGTCATTGGGAGTCATTTCGTCATTGGGGGTCATTTCGTCATTGGTCATTGTCGTCATCATTCAGAACTCTTTTATCTCCACAGAGAATTTTTCATCCAAAATGGTTTTAAGGCGGTGCCGGGCGCGGTGCAGTTTAGTTTTGGCATTTGTCATTGTGAGGTCCATGATTTGGCAGATTTCATCAAGACTTTGTTCGTAAAGGTAGAACAAAGTGATGATACTGGAATCGTCGGCAGAAAGCATGCCAATAGCGCGTTGCAGGGTGGCATTCCGGTCGTCGCGTTCCATGTTGCGGGTCGCGTCCGGAGCGCCTTCGTCTTTCAGCCGAATAGGGTGCTCGTCATCGTCCAAAGAGCGGATATCGGGGTTTTGTTTTCGGAGATGGTTGAGCGAGGTGGAGTAAACGATTTTATAAAGCCAGGTGGTGAATTTACATTCTCCCCGGAAATCGGCTAAGTAGCGAAACATGCGCAGGAAAGAGTCCTGCGCTATTTCATGCGCGTCTTCCCGGTTTTTGACAAAACGCAGTGCCAACGTAAACACGTACTTTTCATACCGTTTTACCAGCATGGCAAAGGCGCTTTGCCTGCCGGCCACTGCCTGTTGAATCAATGTTTCGTCGGTTAACGTTGCTGCCATTGCTGGGTATCCGGATGTTTAGGTACTCGGACACGGGGCTTGGGGTTGGGGTTACAAATTTAGGGATAATTAAAATGATTCAGGCAACCATGCTGCCAATTGCTTCGCATCCACCTGCTCAAACGGATGTTTCACCCCGGGCAGTACCTCAAATGCTCCCTTCGGCAACCAACCGGCTACTGCTTTCGATTCTTCCGGCGTCACCATATTATCCGCTTCGCCCAAACCGATGTGCACCGGACAGGTGATGCTCTGAAACACTTCGGGGCCGAGTGCTTGTCCGTTGCCGAGGCCGTGCAGCAGTTCGGCCGTACGGCGCACCACGGCCTGCCAGTCGGCGGGAGCGTGGCGTTCGGCCAGCATTTGGGCAAATGCGGGCACTTTGGCCACAATTTTTTCCGGATCGAGGCGAGCCGTTTCGCGGGCGGCACTGTCGGGCGTCCAGTCGAATTTGGTGCCCAGGGTACTGATGCGTTCCACCCGTTCCGGGTATTTCCAGGCCATATAAAGCGCTACATAGCCGCCCATGCTGTAACCGAAAATTTGCACCTGCCGGATTTGATCCTGGTCCAGCAGGGCGATTATGCTTTCAGCAAAATAGGGGATCGAAAATTCGATATCGGTCGGCAGGCCGCCATGGCCGGGGAAATTGGGCGCCAGGACTTGTTGTGTTGCCGGCAAATACCGGCGCAATTCGTCGAACTGAGCGGCGCTGCCGAGGGCGCCGTGGAGGAGGAGGATGGGTGGTTGCATGGGGCGAAGTTAAGCAGGGGATAATAATGGCAACGCGGGGATTTACCCGATTTGATTTTCCCGACTTGATTTTCCCGACGTGATAACAATTGGAACGCTGACGACGCGGACCTGGCGGCAGTCCGCCAGGTCC
>CAUJEY010000051.1 GCA_963169325.1 Bacteroidota bacterium | reverse complement strand
ATGCGCCGGACCGTTCCCGGCTGAATGGGGTCGTTATTCAGGACGACCCAGTTTTGCTCCGGCACGTTGATTTTCACCTCGCTGCACGGTCGGATGAAGTTGACGCCAAGATTGATGGATGAAAAAAACCTGGGGTCGCGGTCAACAGCCAACGAAAGGCCCAGATTCCGTTCGAATTCGCACTCGGACAACAGCGCGATCACCAGATTTTCGTAATCGTACGCCACCGGGCCACGTTCCACGGTAAGCGTAACGGGTACGGTCGTGCCGTAGGGGACGATGTATTTGATGGTGTTGTTGTTCAATGGCTGCCCGTTGACTTTGATGATCGCGCCGTCCGGGTTGCTGGCAGCCAGGGCGGTGAAGCCGTACGTCCAGTCCTCGTTGGAGGCGCTGAAGTTGCCGAGGTTCATGTTGAACACGGCGGGTTCGTTGGCGGGCACGTTGACGGCCGTGAACTGGGAGCCGGGCGCCAATTGGAGATTCGGGCCTTCCCGGTTAGCCGTTCCGGCTTCCCAGGGGCAGGACGACTGGCCGGCTTTGGTCCGGAACACGGGCGTTTTATAAACGGAGTCCAAGGCCACATCCACCGTAAAAGCATCGCCGGGGTCGTCGTCGGTGAGCACGTAGCCGGTGGTGATGCCGCGTTCCACGCCGTTTTCCGTCTTACTGCCGCTGCTGGTGGAAAATGTAAACTTCACCTCTGCCTCCACGCCTACGCCAAGTATCGAGGTGCCGATAAAAGCGCGTGCCTCCCCTTCCGCGTTGATATATTCGCCGGTGGAAGAAGTCCCGCTGGTATCGCTGGTTTCGGAGTATTCATACGATACGCCGGAATCGAACGACAGGTTTTTCAAAAACGGCGCTTTCTGCTTTTGGGAAACGTTGTCCGCCAAAAATCCAGCCCACAGGTCCCTGGAGTTTTCGTAACCGGCAATTGTCGCCGGATCCGTTAGTTGCGGGTCCGCATTGTCGATGATCAGATTCAGGTACCGGATAACGTTGTTGATAATGTGAAACTGGGAGTACATGAAGGTGGTGGCGCCCAAAGGCTCCACCGTGACGATCTGGCTCACCCCGGCTTCACAATTCAGGGTATCGAAAGTTACTTCGTCGGCGAGCCCAACCGAGATATTGACCCCCAAGCCGACAAAGATATCCGCATCTTCGCCAACGATCAGACTGCCGTCGCTTGTGGCGATACGCTCCATGGCGCTCACGCAGGTCTGTAAAGTGCTGTCCGTAACCTTTTGAAAGGAAACCAAACCCGAAATGCCGAGACCGATCGTGGTTTCAAAGTCGAGTTGCTCCCCAACACCCCCAGGGGCGGCAATGATCTTAACATCCGGACCGTTGTCAATACTAACGCCGCCGCCGATGCCGATGGAATTGTCCAACGAGGTTTCGATGGTGGTGCAAACCTTATTGTTTTTCTCCCAATAGGAATGGCTCCCGTCGCCGGGCGGGTCGCGCAATACGAGCAGCGGAACCTCCGGCAATTGGGTCGTGAACGTGTTTTCTTTGCTCCTGGTACCCTTTACCACGGCCTGTTCCGTTAAACTGCCTTGCTGACCGGTCGCCGATTTGCCGACAATCTGCAACGTTTTGAAATGCGGCGGCGAAGGATTCGGCGTACCCACCCGAAACGGATAAAATAACGTCGTGCCCGACATCACGGTGTCCAGCACCTCGTCGGCAAATCCGTTGATAAAACGGAAGCCGGCGGTATCCAGCAGGCAAACGCCGTCGTCGACGACCATATTCATATCGTCTAAAATCTCTTCGTACTGCTCAATCAGGGAAACGGAAAGAGTGACCAAGTCTCCCTGCTCCAAAACGACGGTCGAACAAGTCTGGCTCACCGGTTCGAGGCCGCCGTTGACCAGTACTTCCGGCGGGGTATAATAAATGAAGTCGATAATGGTGTCGTTTTTGGTCAGGTCCACCGTGGAACCGCCCTTCAGTTGAAAGGCGCCCTTGATGCCCGGATCGGAGTGCTCCGTAACGGCCACAGTGAGGCTTTCCAGGGGCGGTAGTTCGTCAAATTCGTACTCGCCCGCCTGGTTGTCGATCACGAGGGTTCGCTCCAGACAGCCGTCGTCGGAGCGCACTTTCACCACGCATACCGTGCCTTGTCCCATGCCCGGCGGCGCTTTGATAATAGATTTTTTACAGTCCCCGCCGGCTACAATGCCGGAGACTTTACGCGTAGTCGCGTCGTTGAACAGGATACCTGCGATGGGATTTATCACGTTGGTCACCTCCCAGAAGGCCGGTATAAACTGGTGATCTTCCAGCACAGGGGTCAGGGTGGCGGTCGTGCCCGGGTCGAAATCGATGACGAATTTCCCCGTGGAGTCCGTGAAAATAGCCGGGTTAAACCGGGCGCCGTTGACTAATATCTCCACGTTATTGGCGAAACAGTCCGTGTTTTTATAACGCACAAAACCCGACACGGGCACCGTGGAACGGTCGGTAAAATCCACCTGGTCTACCGAGGTGATACTGGGATTGAGCGACACCTGCCGGGTAACCGGCGTGAAAATATGCGGTTCCGTTTTTTGCCGGGCCGTAAAAGGCGACCATTCTGCGCCGAAGTTGGTACCGAACGGCAGCAGCACCGAGCCGCTGTTGTTCAGCCGGGTACCGTTGCCCTCATCGAGGTTGAAATATGCCCGTAGGCCGCTTTCCTGTGGATCGCGGGCGTTTTGTACGTGGCTGAGTATCTGTGCTGCGCTAAGCGTGGTGTCGTACAGCGCCACCTCGTCGATGAAGCCGCCGAAGTAATCGGTTCGACCGCCGCCGTCGGGACGGGCGCCGAGCAGCCAGTTGCCGGCAGGGTCCGACCAATCGCCGGTCACGCCCGTGAAGGTGTGACTGCCAAGGGAAGTGCCGTTCCGGTAGGCCGCCACGTTGCCGGTAAGGCTGTCTAACGTGAAGGCTACATGTTTATAGCCCATGCCGAGGGCGCCGAAGTTGTGCTCCTGGCCGTTGAGATAGAGCCATATATCGTTGTCCAAACCGTTGGGTTTAAGCATCAAACGAAACTCGTTGCCGGGCCAGGTTTTGGATAACAGACACTGTTCGCCGTCGGGGCCTGCGCTGTTTACCCACAGTTCGAGGGTGGCTTTGGGCGTCAGGGAAAAGTCGGGCAAAAGGGCGTAGTCCTGGTCACTGCGTAAAAATTTGAGCGACCGGTACAGGTAAAAATCCTTCACCGGATCGGCCAGAAATACCGTACCGGTACCGTAGCTCGCCGATTCGATGCGGTAAAAACCTTGCTGATTGGTTTTACCCATAGTACGCACGTAGGGGCGGTCGGCATCGAAGGCGGCGCCGCAGAAAAAGAGTTTGTTTCGGCGCAGCACGTCGAAGGAGCCGGTCCCGAGTTCTTCGTCCATTTTCCAGTAGTACTTCAGGTCCGGCGTTTGGGAGGAGGCCGTGCCCGTCATTACTTCGGCAAGGTCGAGTTCGTCGAGGCGGCGGTGATAGATGCGCAGTTCGTCGATCCGGCCCTCCCAGAAGCCGCCGGAAAGTGCGCGGTTGCCGAGGCGAATTTCTTCCGCCGAGGGAATATTCGGCAGGTCGCCGATGGCTTTCAGGTCGCCGTTGACGTACAGCCGGCCCTTACCCCCGGCATCCACAGTGAGGGTCACGTGGTTCCAGTCATTTTGTTTATCGAACGGGAATTCGGCTGCAAGCAACGCTTCCTCTCCGGTGGCCTTGGCGGAAGGTTTGAAGGAGGTCAGGGGCAGTTCCGCCACTTCGACGCCGCCGAAAGGATTGGGTCGGATGTAGAGGTTGAAGGGCGACAGTTGTATGATTGCGCCGTCCAGACTGGCGTTGGTTGTTTTTATCCAAAACGTCAGCGACCATTCGCCGCCGGCAGCGGGAAGCAGGTTGTTGTTCGTGCCGGTGTCCGCCCTGGCGAAAGCGCCGTCGTAGGGGCCGAATTTGGCCGAAAAACCCTGTAAAGGTGTGAGAAAAACCAGGGCGTCGGGTACCGGCCGGCCGCTGGGGGTCTGTATCCAGCCGGTGACGGTGCCATTGGGCACCTGGAAACCGACGGCTTTGCCGGACGCCCCTTCGCCATAGATGTTCAGGCCGCGCACCTCGTAGTTGTAGGGTCGTCCGGCGATGACGTTGAAGTCGTTGTAATTGCGGGTTTTGCTGTCCACTGCGGCTAAAAAAACGCCGTCGCGAAAAATTTTGAACCCCTGGTTCGGGAAAGGGCCCAGCGGGTTGTTCGACCAGGTAATCTGGATGCGGTCGAGCAGTTCGCCCTGGCTGGCCCTAACCACGGGCGGCAAGGGCGCTACGAGCAGGTTGGTCCAGTAGCCGTAGTATATGTTGTACTCGTTGCCGAGGGTCAATCCGACTACCGGCTGGCCGAGGGTCAGTTTCATACGCCGGCTTGGGTTTTTCATTTTATTGCCGGTGCCGTAGTTGAAAAATGCCGAACTCGGGCGATTTGCCAACTCGGCAGCGGGGAAACACTGCAGGTCGCTATTTTGCCCGCAGAGGCCGGGCAGGAGCCCCAGCAGGAGCGCCAGCGCGGCGTATATTTTGTTTAATAATATTTTTTTCATGGCTGGAAAATGCGTGAACTGTTGAATGGTGAATAGGAGACTTGTTGCGGTGGGAGGCTTTGCGCGGAAAAAGGGCTTTTTTGCCGCCAAATGCTTCTACCGCAACAAGTCTGGCAGGGTTATTTCGACCCGTTCAATCCTGCGCGCGCTTCCAGCGCCTTCAGCCGCCCGGCAACATCTTCCAGCAGTTGTGCGGAGGCATTTTGTTTGGCTTTTAACGCGGCGTTTTCCGTTTCCAACTGTTCCAGCCGGCGCACCAATTCCTGGGTGGCGGAGATATTGAGCATAGAAAGCGCCTCATAGTCCACCGTACGGAAGTCGTTTACATAGCGGCCGTAGACGAACACGGGGCCTTCCTGTTCCAGGGCAACCCGGAAACCCGAAGTGTCGGCGGCTAATACTTCCGCGATGTGTTTGGCGCTGCCAAAAATCAATTGTACGCGCTCGCCGGGTTTCAGGTTGTTGTTCAGTTCGACCCGTCCGGCTTTGATGGTGGCGGTCTGATAAATATCCGGCACCACGCCGGTGGTGGTGGTCACAGCCTCCGGGTAAACGGCCTCCACTTCCTGAGCGATGACTTTTTTGCTCACGCGATTGCCGCGGGCCAGCTGATCGATGAAGGTATAATCGGTGACTTGTATCTGCCGGAGCAGGTTCAGGTCGCCGGCGCCGTTGGAGCGGCCGACGATCCGTTTGATGCGGGCATCGGAATGTGCCAGGAAAGCCGACCCCGCGACCATACTGCTGGCGTATATGGAAATAGAGGTTGAACCGGACGTCAACGTACCAAAGCCAATCCCGCCGGCATTTGCAAGAAAATTGCCCGATTTGTTCAGGCCGTCGTACAGAATATCGTCGTTTATCGTCAGTTTGGCGCTGTAATCCTGTACGTTGGGGGCATTATCACTGATGAGCACTTTGCCGAAAAGTTGCAGGCGGTCGCTTCTCCCTTCCAGTACTTTAGTGGCATTGGCGTATAGCGCCACATTGTTGTCGCCCGAGGAAAACAAGCCGCCATCGCCGTCGCCACCGGCGCCGAAAGCATATCCCACTCCGGCAAGGTTGGCAGCGGCGGGGGCGCCGCCCGAGGCGATCATGGCGGTAGCATTAACGGTATTGGCCTGAACGGCGTCGGCATTAACAGCGCCGGCGGCCGTCACGGAGCTGGCATTCACCACGCCATACGAACCGGCAGAAATGGCGCCGACAACGTTCATGGCATCGGCCGTTACCGGGCCCGTGCTCGGGAACTGATTGCTCTGCCCCAACAACGAAAGTGCATACGGCGCATGGGTAAGCTGGGGGCGCGGCAGCAATTCCGCCGAGCCGAGAGTCACGCCGAGGAAATATACCTGGTCGAACGGCGCCATAAGGGGGGTACTCTCTCCCAGTACCGTGCTGTACACTCCGCCGGTAGTTTCCACAATAAGGGTTTCTTCGTGTACCTTGTCGGCAGGAGCATTGGTCGTGGGCGATTTCCAGAGGCGAAAGACAAGGCTGTAGGTGCCGTCGTCAACGGCCGTGCCGTCGGCTTTGGTAATGACGCCTTGAACGGACAACGTAGCCTGTGCTTGGAGCAGCGAGCAGGCAAAAAGGGCGAGCAGGATCAGGCCGTGCTTCAACGATAAAAGTGTGGACGCTTTCATAAAAGTATTTAGAATGTGATCCACAAAGATGTCTGCGCAGGGCGCGGGAAGAATAGGAGGAATACCGCAAAAGGTAGGACAATTACCGCGGCTTATCCCGCCACTCCGACGGGGTACAATTCATCTCCCGAACGAACAGCCGGGTGAAATACGACGGATCGTTGAAACCCACCCGGAAGGCAACTTCCGAAACGCTCAATTCGGTGGTACGCAACAACTCCTTTGCGCGCGCGAGGCGTACATCGCGGATGATTTGTACGGGCGTGAGTTCGGTCATGGCGCCGATTTTGCGCTGCAATTGCGACACCGAGCGGTGCAATTTGTCCGCCAGGGTTTCCACCGAAAAAGCAGGGTCGGAACAACCGGACTCCACCACGGCCATGAGTTCTTTGAAGAACGGGTTTTTCAGGGCCATTTCGAGCGTCAGTTTTTCGCGCTGTTCTTTCAGCGCCTGCGCGGTAGCCCGTTCGTGCCGTACCGAATTTTCGAGCGCAGCGGCGGCCTGGAAGCCGAGGGTGGCCAGCAATTTCAAATCGGCCGCCGAAAAAGACGCTCCCTGCAAGACGATGGCGCCCAGTACCCGCTGCCCGAGGCGGAGCGAAGTGTACAGGATCATTTGCGCGGCATCGGCGGGCGCGGCGATAATTTCAGATTTACCGCTGTTGACTATTTTTTGAAAAAAAACCGGATTAATTTTTTCCGAAAATCGATTGTCAGATTGGGCCAGCAATTGCGCTTTCCCCGTGTTTTCATGCCACATATATACCGCACCGCAGTCGAAACGGATGATTTGCCCGGCTTCCTGCAAACTCAGACGGGCGATGGCTTCGACGCTGAGTGTGGCCGATAATTTTTCCGAAAAAGAAAAAATCAGGTTGATCTCCCGATACAGGTGCAGGGTTTCGGCACCGAGTTGTTTTTTTTCGTCCTCCTGCCGGAGCCAGTTTTCGAGCAGGGCCGCGATAAAGGACGCCGCGCCCGGGTTTTCACTTTTTACCCGGCCGGCCATTTCATTTCCCACCCTTACCGGATACTCGTACATCGCCGCGCCGGGCGGTTTGCCAAAAACCAACCGACCTGCCACGTCTTCGATACACCAGGTGCTCAGGCGCAGGTCCGCGACTTGCTGTAGCAAATCGGCCAGCGATTTTTTGCGGGCGAGGGTTTTAGCGAGCGATGTTTTCATGATGCAGTTTGCCGCAAGTCTATTGGTGATTTCTAAAATCGGGCTCCCCGGAACCTACCTTACCGGCAAGGTAAAACAAAACACACTACCCTTTCCCGGCGCACTTTCCAGCCAAATCCGCCCGCCGTGGTGTTCCACTATTTCCTTGCTGATCGCCAGGCCGAGACCGGTACCCTGGGGTTTGTCGGTCAGGGTATCGCCGGTCACTTGCCGGAATTTTTCAAAAATCATTTGCCGGAATTCTTCGGGCACCCCCACGCCCGTATCGGCCACGGCCATCAGGAGGGTGTGCGCGTTTTGCAGGCGGGCCGAGCATGTCACGGCGCACGCATCGGTGAACTTGACGGCATTCGACAACAAATTGACCAGCACTTGCAACAAGCGGTCGGGGTCGCCGAGGGTATCGGGCAAGCCGGGTTCTATATTCAGTTGCAGCGGGATATTTTTTTGCTCGAACAGGGTGGCAGTGGCTGCCGCGGCACGTTCGATGAGATCGGACACGTCGAGCCGTTCTTCGTGCCAGACGATTTTTCCGGATTCGATTTTCGCCAAATCAAGCACGTCGTTGATGAGGGCGGTGAGCCGCTCGCTTTCGCTGATGACAATACCGAGGTTGCTGACCACCTGTTCGGCGGCGCGATCCGTTTTTGGATCAGAGCGATCGAGGTTGGGGAGTATACGTTCTTCGAGGCGTTTTCGGATGATTTTTGAAAAACCCATGATGGAGGTCAGGGGAGTGCGCAGTTCGTGGCTGACGGTAGAGAGAAACTGACTTTTGGCATCATTTAAATCTTTCAACCGGCCGGCTTCCGCCCTGGCCTGCTTGCGTTTGGCCTGGAGTTGGTAAAAAGTGTATAAAATACCGCCGATGACCAATCCATACAGGATATACGCCCACCAGGTAGCCCACCAGGGCGCCAGAATTTCGATGTCGATACTCGCGCCGGTTTCGTTCCATACGCCGTCGTTGTTGGAGCCGCGCACCCGAAAAACGTAGTTCCCGGGGGCCAAGTTGGTGTAGGTGGCCGAGTGCGTCGTGCCGAGATATTGCCAATCCGCATCGAAGCCCTCCATTTTGCAGGCGAACTGGTTTTTGGACGGGTCGGCAAAATCGAGCGCGGCAAACTCGAAGGAAATGATTTTCACATCGGTCGGTAACACGATTTTACGGGAGTATGCAATGGAAGTTGTTAAAGGCGAACCGGGTGTTTTGTGCGAAACGGAGCGATTCGAGATTTTAAAATCGGTGAAAACAATGTCCGGCACGTGTCCGTTGGTATGCAGCATCCGTTCCGGGTAAAACGCGTTGAAGCCCTCGATACCGCCAAAAAACAGCTGTCCGTCGGCGGATTTGTGGTGCGCCTGTGTGTTGAACTCAAGGTTTTGCAGGCCGTCGCGCTGGTCGAAGTTGCGGAACGTACGGTTTTCAGGATTAAAAACCGAAATACCTTTGTTCGTGCTCATCCACAGGTTTCCGGCCGGGTCGGGCAAAATACCATAGACGACCATATCGGGCAGGCCGTCTTTTTCCGTGAATTTTTCAAACGTGCCTGTTTCCGTGTCGAAACGATTCAGGCCGCCGCCGCCCGTGCCGATCCACAAAAACCGTTCGGGTCGGTCGGGGTCTTCGGCGATACATTTGATCAGATCGTGCGACAGGCTCCCCGGATTTTTGCGGTTGTTTTGGAATTTTTTAAACGTTTTTTGCGTCGCATCAAATCGCCATAGCCCCTCGGAGGTGCCGACCCAAATGTTGCCGCGCCGGTCCTGGAAAAGGGTGGGAAAGGTATTGCGCTCTATACGTGAAATGTCGTTGTCCGGAAAAAACGGAAATTTTTCAAAGGCGCCGGTACGTGGGTCAAAGCGGCGCAGGGCGTCGGGACTAACCAGCCAGAGGGTTTGTGCAGCACTTTCCAAAATAGCCGTTGGGGTGTACCATCCCCGGTGGGGCAACCCGGTTTCCGGGCGCCAGACCTCGATTTTGGGCGGCCCGCTTTGCCAACCCGACATTTTAACCAGCCCCCAATTGCCGGAGCCAAGCCAAAGAGCGCCCGATTTATCCTGGTGAAAAGCGTAAACGTTGCCAATATCTACACCAAAAAAACGAACATCACCGGCGACTCTCACCTGTTTTTGGGTTTTCGGATCGAGCCGGTACAATTGGGTGCTGGTGGGGGCCAGCCACACCCGTCCGTCGGTGGTGGTGTACAGCGCGCGAATGCTCTGTCCGCGCCAAAGCCCGGGATAAAACCGGCGGGCGTTGTCATTGTATTTCAGCAGCCCGTTGCCTCGGGTACCGATCCAAATTAAGCCGCCCTGGTCTTCCAGAATGGATGTCACGCCGTAGAGCAGCGGATCGGTGAGTTCGGACGGTTCGGGGCTGATGCAGCGCAGGGTTTTGCGATTTAAATCGACTAAAAATGTGCCGGCAAAACCGCCCAGCCAGGCCCGTCCGCGCCGGTCGGCGACCAAAGCCGTAAAATAATTCCAATGCTTGCTGGGGGTGTTTTCAGGGTTCAAAAATTCGCCGGAAATGGTAATCGCCGGGCATTGACTCGTCCGGGCGTCCCAGCAAAGCAGTTCATTGCCGGCCGACATCCAGATTTTGCCTTCTGTTGCGCGCACAAAACGATTGTAAAAGCGATTAGATGCACTGTCCGTTGTTTCCAAAAAATTGCGAAAACGAGCATTATTCACGTCGTCGAAATTTTGGTCAATTTTATACGTCCTTTGCGCGCTATCGAAGCGCAGGCGGTATGCTTCCCGATCAAACTTGCCCGTAAATCCGCGCCCGGAAGCATCCCAAACGGGCGTAGTAAAAATATGACCGGAAGTATCGCCGCTGTTGATATAGTCGATTTTGACGTTTTCCAGGGTTCGCGCGGTGGTCGGGAGGCTTAGCCGCAACAAACCTTTGGCCGATCCGCCCTGCCAAAAATTATCTTGGGGGTCTTGCACCAGCGCGTTGCCGCTCCCGATGATTTTCAGGCTGTAAAACACTTCTTTTTCACGGTCGAACAGGTTGATACCATTGTCGGTAACTACCCAAAACCGACCACCGCGGTCTTCCAGGATATGTTCAATCGAGTTGCCGGAAATGGAAAGCGAATCGAAGGGGGCGTAGCGAAACGTGGTGAACCGGTAGCCGTCGAAACGGTTCAGGCCGTCTTTGGTACCTACCCAAAGGAAGCCCTTGCTGTCCTGCAATATACACTTGACCATGTTTTGCGACAGGCCGAGTTCGGAGGAGAGGCGCTCAAAGTCTAATTTTTGTGCCGCCAGCGGCAAACTACAAAAACTGACGGCCCATAAGAGGACAATCCAGCGGCCGGGCAGTACACAGTGTTTCATTGAGGCAAATCAAGCACTTTTTTTGCTAAATTCAACAAAAAATCCGGGTCGAAGGGTTTGGTCAGGTATTGGTCGGCGCCCGCCTCGTTGCCTTTTTGGCGGTCGATCTCCTGACCTTTTGCCGTCAGGAGCACAATATAGCTGTCATTCAGGCCGAGTTCGTTTTTAGCTTTTGCGCACACATCCATGCCGTTGAGCAGCGGCATCATCACATCGAGGAAAACGAGATGTGGGCGTTCTGTGCGGAGCAGGTCGAGTGCATCGCGTCCGTTTTCGGCAAACAACAGTTCCACCCCTTCGTCCTGGAGGTCTTCAAACGTTTGTTCCAGCAGGAGGCGGATATACGCTTCGTCGTCGGCGATGAGTAATTTGCGTTGCATAATGAGCAGGTAAATCTGACGCACAAAGATGGGGATGCAAAATGCGATCATGTTAGGACAAATACCCTCATTTTCAGGATAAATGCCGCGTATTTACCCCGAAGCATAATCCCGGCATGGGAAGATACCTCGTTGGAAGCAAAGCGGTTCGGGAAAATCAGCGTGTTTCTATTTAAATTATTTGGTTGAAGAAGTTGTCTCATAAGTCCCCGCAGCAAATTTCCCTGCGGCGATTGATTGTTCTCCCGCAGATTCGCAGATCAACGCAGATTTTTATTTCGACCATTGATAAAATAATCTGCGAAAACCTGCGGCATCTGCGGGAGATGGACTTATGATACCTCATCGGGGCAACACCTGTATTACCGTACCGCCGACATCTTCCGCATCACATGCCCCCGCTCCGTCACCAATTCCGCAAACAGTACGCCGCTCACCCCATCCAGCCGGAGCGTTTCTATCTGTTGGCCGGCTACATAGAATTTCTTCTGTGAAAACAACAGGCGACCTACAGCATCCGTAACCCGCAATTCCGCCTCGCCGGATTCCGGCAGCATGAAACGTAAGGTGGTAATATCCACAAACGGATTTGGCCGGTTGTCCAGTAACACCGGGTAGCCGGTCTGAAAAATACCAGTTGATTCAACATACCGCAATTCCACGCCCGATTCCGCATATTTGCTGTTGTACGCATACCCCGTCAATGCTTCCTCGTTCAGCCGCAACACCTCGCTCAACCGCGCACCACTTTCCAGCGCTTTAAACCGCAGGCGGAACACCGGCGCCGCTTCGATCATCATCAGGCTTGCTGCTTGCGCCCACACGACGCGAATTTCGCCTTCGGCTAAATTGTACATCCCGAAATTTTCCATAGAAACCGGCAAGCCTGTCAGCGGTTCAATCTCCACCAATTGCAACTGCTCCGGATCGAAATACAGCGCAAACTGGAAAGAATTGAGATCGTCCAGTTGGTCAGCCCGAAACTCAGCCGTCACTTCCGAGCCGGCTTCCAGCACCTGGTCGGGCACCCGGAACACGAGTGGTTCGCCCGCGCCGAAGTTGGCCGGGTTGGCCCAGGTGCTTGCGACGTCGCCTAATTTAATACCTTTAAAATTTTGCCCGCTCACATTGCCGCTCAAGCCCGTGAGGTTGATTTGTTCGGGAAATCCCCAGGGCACGTTCGGGTTTGGGAAGGTGTATGCCGCCGGCACGAAACGCCAGGAAGTATTAAAAATGGCATTGGCCTGGGGGCTGCCCTGCAACACCTGGTTGATCAGCGAAGCATCGAGGGCCGTGATCGAATTACTTTTGTTCACGTCGGCGGCGATCCGTTTGAAAGGCGCCGGCAACAGGACTGCGTTCGTCACATGTTGCTGGATGGCGGTGATGTCGGCTGAGGTGAGGCCGTTGAGTTTGTTGATGTTTTTAACCGGTTTCAGCGTGAAATTGCTGGTTGTGGGGGGAATGGAAATTTCATAGTAGCCGTTGATATCGCTCAAGTCGTTGCCACTGGCGGCCCCGCTGAGGTTGACGGTGGCGTTTTGTACGCCGCTCGTGCCGTCGTGTTCCCATTTGATGGTACCGCTGAACACTGTATTGGTGTTGCAGGCGCTTACGGTAACGGTGAACGTACATCCGGATGTCAGATTTGCGCCGTCGGTGACCGTGTACGTCACGGTAGTCAGCCCTTGCGCAAAAATCAACCCACTTGCCTGGCCGTTGCCGGCGCCGGTA
>CAUJEY010000050.1 GCA_963169325.1 Bacteroidota bacterium | reverse complement strand
GACGGTGGACGGTGGACGGTAGACGGTGGACGGGGGACGGTTTCATATAACGCCTACGGCGCTAAATCGTTGCGGCATCCACCGTCCACCGTCTACCGTCCACCGTCTACTGTCCACCGTCCACCGTCCACCGTCCACCGTCCACCGAAAATATGGAATTCTTACGCGAACTGTTTCAATTTATGAAAGCCCGTAAAAAATGGTGGCTGGCGCCGGTGGTGCTCGTGCTGCTGTTGTTGGGCGTATTGCTGGTCATCGGCGGCGGCAGCGCTATCGCGCCGTTCATTTACACCCTGTTCTAACATGGAAAACCGCACGAAATCGCTGGAAACCATCGTCGTCATCACGGCGGGTTTGCTGGCGTTGTTTTTTTGGCTACACCACCCCTGGCTGTTGCGCGGGGCGTTGGCTGTGGCGCTTGCCGGCGTTTTTTCGCCCTGGCTGACGGCAAAAATACACGCCGGCTGGATGTTGCTGGCCCAGGGCCTGGGCTGGTTCAACGGGCGGGTATTGTTGTCCGTAGTGTTTTATGTGATTCTGACTCCGATGGCCTTGCTGGCACGCCGCTTCGGTTCGTCTTCTTTTTTGCTGCGCAAAAAACAGAAGGAGGAGAGTTATTATGCAGAGCGGAATCACACGTATGCGCCGAAAGATTTGGAAAATACGTGGTAGAGCAGGTACCAAGCTGTATTGCTTTGGCGGTTAAAAATTTGTCGTGTTTTAACGCTTCAACGGACCCGGTATGCCGGTAATGGAAGAAAGGAATAAATTGTGTCCCAAAAATTAGCACACGATGAAATATACTACCCTCCTCCTCCTCCTCCTTGTTGCAACTTTTTTGCCTGTCCGCCTATCGGGCCAACCACTTTCCGGAACCTATACCATTGGCGGAGTATCGCCAGATTTCACCAACACACAGGGTGCAGCGACTGCCTTGGCGCAACATGGTGTGGGTGGTCCGGTTGTGTTTAATTTTCGTCCGGGCACTTATGGCGGTATGGTACTGCTAAACGCCGTTCAGGGCCTGAGCGCACAAAACAACGTCATTTTTCAGGCAGAAAACGCCGACTCCACTTCGGTGATACTTAGCAGCGGCTCACTGCCCCTCATTCGCCTGCGTGACCAGCGGCATTTCACATTTCAATATTTGACCATAAAACCCAGCTCCAGCAGTACGCAGGCATCGGCCTTTTGGGCGGAATTTTGCGATGAAATCTCCATAAATCATTGCTATTTCCAATTTAACGGCCCCACAGCCGGCGGCAGTGACCACGCCGCCGTAAAATTTACCCACCGTTTTGACGGTGGCAATACCGTTTGCCGCCTGATGAATACTACGATAACGGGCACCGCAATCTGCTTCAATACCACCGGCGGAAAAGGGCATACGATCGTTTCGGGCTGCCGGCTGAACAGTACCGGCCCCTATTCGTTGCAAAGCCGGTATCAGGGAACACTGACGTTGAACGACAATGTCATTGCCCAAAAAGTATATATCTCGTTTTGCGACGCCATGTACCTGCAAGGTAATGTACTGGAGGAGGAGACGGATTTTGGCTCCGTCGTCAAATTCGCCAAAGGAAACCGCTTTTTATCCGTTCAAAGTTGTGATTTCAATTATGTGGAATTGCTCGACAGCAACTATTTCGCCTGCCCCGTAATGATGCGCGCCGGTGTGGTGTCCCGCAACCGGTTCGACGGACAGGTGAACATGAGCCACAGCAACAACACGGTGTTTCGCCAGAACCGGGTGGGAAATTTTGCCAGTTTTGGCTTTTGCAACGACCTGACGCTCCAGCGAAATGAGTTCAGGGATGATATGGACCTGGCTTTCTGCGATAATTCCAAGGTGATCGCCAACCTGTTTCATCTATATTGTGGTATCGCTATTTGTCATACTGTGCAAATCATGAACAATAACTTTGGCCCGAACGTGATATTCGATTTTACTTCATATACCAGTCATATTGTCAATAATAATTTCTCCCGCGAAATAGAAGGAGATGGCCGTATTTACTCGGGAGACAATTACATATCAGGCAATAATTATTACCCTTCAGGCGGGAAGTATGATCAAAAACCTTTTTTTATCCCGCCGGATTACCCGGATTCGACCAATTTGCGCCCCCGGAATCCCTTGCTCATCGGAAAATGCACCTGGATTTCGCCGACAATCGGGGTGGATTTTGACGGACGTCTGCGTCCTTCCCCCCCTACCTTAGGCGCGTATGAACTGTGTATTCATTCCGGAGATACTATCGAAATACCTTGCGGCGACGCGATCCGGTTGTCGCTCTGCGGGATACCGGCTTCCGGGAAATGGCAATGGACGCCGGAGCAAGGATTGGATAACCCCCGGGGGGGGCGCCCTTTGGCCAAACCGGTGTCCGACACGCGCTATGTACTAACCGATTCCCTGAGTGGATGGTCCGATACCTTGTGGGTACAAATCGTGCCCTACCAGGCCGATTTGCCGGATACGGTATCCGTTTTATGCGGACAAAGCACTTTTTTAACGCCGCGTACCCATGCAGGCGCTACATTTTTCTGGTCGCCGCCGGATGGTTTGTCGTCCGTTCATTCGGCCAATCCGGTAGCGGCGCCGACCGAATCGATTACCTATTTTCTGGAGGTTGCGGCGCCGGGTTGCGGAATTTATAGCGATTCGGTTTATTTTGAGGTTGATCCGCTGCCGAGAGCTTTCGGTACTTATGACCAGAACGGAAATGTGATTCAGTTTTATAATCATTCTTTTTGTGCCGACAGTTTTTTATGGGGTTTCGGCGACGGGCAAACTTCCACAGATTTTGAGCCGGAGCATATTTATGCAGATACGGGGTTGTACCCGATATTTTTGATTGCCATGAACGATTATGGCAGGGATACTATTTACGGGGAGATTGAGGTATGGTTTACCGTACCGGTAGCGGAACAGCCCGGGCAGGAATTATTAAAAGTATTTCCAAATCCCTTTTCTGCCGTAATAAACCTGGAGACGCCCGATGAAGTTGCCGGTCCGGTTGAATTGGCGCTTTTCGATATGCTGGGGCGGCTTGTATGGCAAGGGGAAGATATTTCCGACGCAAGTATGCTGCGCAGGTTTCAAATGCCGGGTTTGTCACCGGGCCTTTATGTCGGGCAATTCAGTGTCGCCGGGAAGATTTTGGGACAAGCTAAACTGTTACGGACGGAAGATTAATCACAACGCTTGAAATTTTTTTCCAGGCCATCTAACCTTTGCCCAGAGCCGCTCGTCCTTAGTGCAAATACCGGCCTTACCCGGGGATTGCCGGTTCAACGCACCAACGACAACAAAACTTTTAGCTATGAAAAATCTTATTGAAAAAGCCATCCTGTTGCTGTTTTTCCAGGCAACTGTTTTTTGCGCCGCATCTGCCCAGACAAATCCGGTTGGAACAGATGTGGTACACCTTAAATCGGGCCAGACCCATCTGGGCATTATTATCGAACAAAAACCCGGGGAATCGATCCGGTTATGGCGCACGGTTGAAGCAGATACGTTGACGTTTGCCATGGATTCGATTGACCGGATCACCAAAGCAGCGCCGGTTGCGGGGGCATCCACAACAACGCCAACGGTACAAACGACTGCTCCGTCGCGCGGGTTCAATACCAATCCCTTGTCGGTGGCCTTGCAGGTTTCGACCGGCGGCGGCGATTACTCGGTGCTCGGATTTGGCGCCATTATTCAAAAACACTTTCCCGAGGAGCGGGCCTGGGCGGGTATAGGACTCCATTTGCTGGGCGCTCAGAACGGCAATGGCGTCAATACAATGCCGATCGTGTATCACAGCAGTTACGAAATCACTTCAGGCGGGAAAGGGCGCCTGGGCACGCTTGGGTTTTTAGACCTGGGTTATTCGGTCAATTTGGGCAGCAATTATTTTGACGAAATAGCCCAGGTCAACGTGAAGTACGGCAATGGGTTTTATTTTAACACCGGGTTGCGGTTCCGGGTAAATGTGTTGCGGAATGCCGGTATTTGGCTCGATCTCGGGTATTTATATCAAACCAGCAAACTGCGAGATGTAGAAACCGACAAAAAACTGCGGAAGAAATCCTGGAATGTTTTCCAGATCAAAAGTGCTGTGTTCTTTTAAAATAACCCATTCGCGCATGCTAAGCGTACCAGAAGACATACTCGAAGGTTGCCGGCGAAAGGAGCGCGCGGCACAGGAGCAGCTGTACCGGCTTTGTTACGAGCCGTACCTGCGCCTGTGCCTGCGCTATGCCGGAAACCGCAGCGACGCGGCAGACATCCTGAATAAGGCGTTTTTCAATATTCTCACGCGCATCGATCAGTATCGCGGGGATGGTAATTTCGCCGGCTGGATGAAACGGATCGTGGTAAATGCCGCGGTGGATTACGTGCGGTCCAACAGCCGGTTCCGGTATCACGAACCGGTGGAAAATGCCGGCGAGGTGCCAGGCCAATCGTTACCCGATCAGGAATTGGTTCGGCACGATCTGCTGCAAATGCTCCAACAACTGCCGTTTACCACGGCCTCCGTATTTAATCTGTTTGCCATGGAAGGATATTCCCACCGGGAAATCGGTGAAATGCTCGGCATCACGGAGGGCAATTCCAAATGGCACCTGCACTATGCCCGTCAGATTTTACAACAACAATTAAAAATCGCTGCCGCATTATGAAATCGAACGAACAATCGCCGGTCGACGAGTATTTCCGGCAGCATGAAGCCGAAATCCCGGTGACTTTTGACGACCGGCACTGGAGTCAATTAGCCGCCATGCTGGATGCGGCGGAAACACCCGGTACGCCGGGAGGAATGGTCCAGGAGTCTGCTCCGCGCAAAACCCGTTTTCGCGGTGGAAAAGGCTGGTGGGCGCCGGGTATCTGGATATTGGCCGTGATTACTGCTTTTTGGTTAATCTGGCAAACGGCGGGCAGCAGCGCAGCGGAAAACGGTGGTTCCCGTTATCCTGCGTCTGAAGCGCCGTCTGACTTTCAATCCGTTGCGCCAAAAGCGGAAAAGGAATTGCCAAAACCGGTGACTGGAAAAGTTGCAGAACCGGCTAATGGTTTAATGCCCGAACAGGATGTTGCCTTGCCGGCTATCAGCGCGCCTGGGGCTCAAAAGCAGGAATCTGAATTAACGGGTTCCGGCGAATTGGCCCGGCCGGCTGTCGCTGATTCTATAGTGACCCGTAATTTGCCGGCTGTGCCTGGTGATTCCGCAGTACAAGAAACGAAACCGGTAAAGAAGACGAAGAAACATTTATTTTGGTAAAAAATCAGAGCGGCATTTTCAATCGCATATAGACGGCTTTTAACGGAAATTCCAGCTCGAAACGGGACAGTCGTATCATATCGTCCGGCTCGGTAAAATACTGGGTTTCCCAACGATTGCCTTCACCCCGGATATGCAGCTCCACGAGCATTTCATCCTGATCTGCTACGAGGTAGTACCAAAGTGATGGGATGGCTAAATACTCTTTGCGTTTTTTAATGCGATCGCGTTGGCCGGATTGGTCGGAGGTTACTTCGGCCATTAATACAGGATGTTTTACGATGTAATCGTGTTCGTCATCCACAACGGGCGCTACAACAAGGTCGGGATATCGATAGACACCGTTCGGCACCACTTCGGCCTTAATATCGTGGTCGAATATCTCGAAACCACGTTCATAAAGATGATCGTCCAGTTGTTTTATTAAGTTGTTGGCGATGCGATTTGCCCGCTTTGCTTCTCCGGCCATAGGGATAAGTTTTCCAAAGTAATATTCATGGCGGACTTCGGCTGTTTTTTCAAATTCCAGCCATTGTTCCACCGTATATAGTTTTTCAGCTGTATCAGGCGCCGTAGTCATGTTTATTGAATTTTAGACAAAAATAGGCCGGAAAATGAAGGAGAACAAATTTTGGGAGAAATATGTCCTGTAACCTCAGTTCTAATACGCTATAAGTTTTTGCAACTGCTCCTTCATCCGTTCCACCGGAAAAAAGTTCTGCTCCAGCGGAATAGCAAACGGCACCGGCGTATCGAGGCTGGCGGCGCGCAGCACCGGCGCGTCGAGGTATTCGAAGAGGTGTTCGGAAATCCAGGCGGCTATTTCGCCGCCGAGGCCGCCGAAGAGCGTGTCTTCGTGCAGGATGAGCACGCGGTTGGTGCGTTTGACGGAGGCGGCGATGGCCTCGTAGTCGAGCGGCACGAGCGAGCGCAGGTCTACGATGTCGGCGTCGAGGTCCAGGTCGGCGACGGCTTTTTCGGCCCAGCGCACGCCGAGTCCGTAGGTGATAATACTCACGTCGTTGCCGGTGCGCACCTGCCGGGCTTTGCCGATTTCCACGGTGTAATAACCTTCCGGCACCGGGCCGTTTTCGCTGCGGTACAGGGCTTTGTGTTCGAAATACAGCACCGGGTTGGGGTCTTCAAAGGCCGCCAGCAGGAGCCCTTTGGCATCGTGCGGGGTGCTGGGGTACACTACTTTCAGGCCGGGTACGTGGGTGAACCAGGCCTCGTTCGACTGGGAGTGAAACGGCCCGGCGCCCGTACCGCCGCCTGCGGGCATACGCACCACCATATCGGCGGTTTGGCCCCAGCGCCAGTGGAGTTTGGCTAAGTTGTTGACAATCTGGTTGAACCCGCAGGTAACGAAATCGGCAAACTGCATTTCCACCATACTTTTTATTCCCTTCAGGCTAAGGCCCAGCCCGATACCGACGATGGCGCTTTCGCAGAGGGGCGTGTTGCGTACGCGCGCCTTGCCGAATTCTTCCACAAAACCCTGTGTGATCTTGAACACGCCGCCGTAGTCGGCAATATCCTGTCCCATCAGCACCAGTTCCGGGTGGCGGCGCATGGCTTCGCGCAGGCCGTCGGTGATACCGTCGATGAAACGCAGGTCGCGTGTAGCCGCCGTCGGTTCGACGGCCGGCAGAGCAGGCGCGTATACATCGTGTAGTTCCTCTGCCGTATCAGGTACCGGCTCGGGCTCGTTGAACATCACCTCCACGGCTTCCAGAATCTCCTTTTTATACGCTTCGCGAAACGATTTTTGCCGTTTTTCATCCAAAACGCCCGTTTCCAGGAGCCAGCGTTCGTAGTTGTCCAGCGGGTCTTTTTTGGCCCATTCTTCCATCAGTTCTTTGGGTACGTACTTGGTGCCGCTGGCTTCTTCGTGGCCGCGCATGCGGAAGGTCATACATTCGAGCAGGAAGGGTTCCGGGTTTTCGCGCAGTTCGCCCGCTATTTTTTGGATGGTGGAATAGACTTCCAGGATATTGTTACCGTCGATTTGGGCGCTGCGCATGCCGTAGCCGATGGCGCGGTCCACCAGGTTTTTACAGGCATATTGTTCATTGGCGGTGGTGCTGAGGCCGTATCCGTTGTTTTCGATCACAAAAATGACGGGTAGTTTCCACACGGCGGCCACGTTGAGCGCTTCGTGGAATTCGCCTTCGCTGGTAGCGCCTTCGCCGGTAAAAGCGAGCGAAACGCGGCCTTCCTGCCGGAGTTTGTGGGCCAGGGCCACGCCGGCGGCCAGCGAGAGTTGCGGGCCGAGGTGCGAGATCATACCCACAATATGGTGTTCCATGGCGCCGAAGTGGAAAGAGCGGTCGCGGGCCTTGGTATAGCCGAGGCGTTTGCCCTGCCATTGGCAAAACATCCGGTCGAGCGGCATATCCCGTGCCGTGAACACGCCCAGGTTGCGGTGCATGGTGAAGATCACCTCGTCGGGCAGCAGCGCGCAGGCGGCGCCCACGGCAATGGCTTCTTGGCCGATACCGCTAAACCACTTGGATATGCGCCCCTGCCGCAGCAGGTTCAGCATTTTTTCTTCGATGAGGCGGGGTTTGACGAGTTGTTCGTACAGGTGAAGCAGGGTTTCGGGTTTGAACCCTTTTTTGGCGTATTTGATCGGAACTGTGGTGGGCATACGTGGTGTGGTTGGAAGGTTTCTGGTTTGAGGGTTTCTGGTTGGAGGGTTTCTGGTTGGAAGGTTTCTGGTTTGAGGGTTTCTGGTTGGAGCGGCGCAAAGGTCAGATTTTTGGCGGAAATGGAAGATGGGATTTAAAACAATTCGCAACTGGTTAGCCCCCGTGCCCGTCAGACGGCTTTTCGCCCTACAGTTTGTACACAAGTGTGCAGTTAGCATATAAATTTACAAATATCTCGGATTTTGTCATCCTGAGCGTAGCGAAGGAACCGGGGCGCAGCCCCGAAAAAGAGTAGATGCGGTAAAGATTTCTTTTCGGGGCTGCGCCCCGGTTCCTTCGCTGCGCTCAGGATGACAAAATCCACGTAGTAACAATTCATCACACTTGTGTACAAACCGTAGGTCGAAAAGCCGTCTGACGGGCGCACCAACTGTCTAAATATTCCGATGACGCCCAATAACCCAATGACGCCCAATGACGAATAATGACGAATACTCATTATCCCCCGGCGTTTACTCGAACGTCGCTTTGCCGCCCGGTGAAGCCCCTCATTTTGCAGCATCTTTCACACACACCAAAACAAAGATGCCGCTATGATTGCCCGCAATGTATTCCTCGTCCTGTTCAGTTTTTCCCTGCTCGCCGCCTGCCGGCAAACCACTCCCGAAGCCGAAAAAGACCGCCTGTCCAGCTACCACTTCGGCCAGGTGCGTCTGGCCGACGGTGTGCCGCTCGACATTTCCGTAAACCTGCGCTGGCAAGTGGCCGAACCGGAAACCTTTTACCGTCAGCAATTACACCCCGACACGTTCCAACGCCACGTGATGTTTCCCCGCTGTGAAGAAGCCCTGCGTTCCATGGCGCACCATTACCCCTCGGTGGACAGCATTTTTTTGCGCCAGCGCGAACGTTTTCTGAACGACGTGAAAAATACCCTGGCCGCCGCCCTCGGCACCGATGGTATCGGGGTGAAAGAAGTGATCGTATCTGAACTGAAATTCCCGGACACCTACACCACGGCAATGGAGCAGGCCGGACTCGTACGCCAGGAATTCGAGCGTATCCGCCGGCAAAGTTCCGTTGAAATCGCCATGGCGGACGCCGAACGCAAAAAGGCAGAGGCCATGGCCCGGGTGCAAATTGCCCAGGAAGAAGCCAATGCCCGCATCCGCGATATCCAGGCCCGCACCGAAGAGCGCAATCGCGCCGCCGAACTCGCCAAAGCAGAAACCGAAGTGCAGATCGAAGCCAAAAAAGCCGTGATCGCCGCCGACCGCCAGCGCCAGATGAATGAGGTGGAAATTGAAAAGGTGAGTAAACTGCAAAACCTCGACCTGCTCAAACAAAAACAAACCGACTCGGTGGAAGTGGGGCGCCATAGCACCCTGGCCCGCGTGTATGCCGATAATCCCGCTTACGCTACTTTTGTGGTGAACAAGGAAATGGCCTCCAAAGTCAATATCGCCGTAGTACCGGCCGGCACGAATCCCAACGTGTTTGATAATTTGATCAATGGGACGGCGCCGGGGAAGAAGCAATGATGCACTGACATAAGTCCAATTTGAGTAATGTGCATAAAATTTTTCACCACGAGACATAGGGAATATCGAATATCGAACAAGGAATATCGAATGTCGAAGTTGCGTAGAGGACACTACGATTACTTCGACATTCGATATTCTTCGATATTCTTTGGGCACGGTAGCCACACTTTCTTTTTGACAAGAACCCGCATTCAGGAACAGGATGCCGATTATGTGATCATAGATATCCCGCAACGAAAAATAGTCGAATTGCTGATGTCGGATTTTCCCTGAAATGATGACAATATGCAAAAAAGCGCGACAAGTTCCCTCGTCGCGCTTTTAGTATATTACTCTGCTCAGTTATGCCGTTTTCAAATGGCAATTTGGGGGTGGGCTAAAATGAAGTCTGACAGGAAGGGTTATTGGTTTTGGTCGATTTCAAGGTTTTCAAAAGAAATTACAGGGTAGTCGCCTTGTGCCGCTTGGCCGGAGTAGAATTCCATCCAGACAGAGGGACTACTGAAACCGCCATTGCTGCAAACGGAGGAGACGCGATAGCGATAGGTCGTAGCGGGGTGCAGGCCTTTCATGGTGATCCGGTTGCCTTCTGTGGCAAACACCCGGGTCTCCTGCTCAGCGTTGCGGTTGGCCGGGGCTATTTCCAACTTGTATCCGGAGATTCCGTACACGGCATTCCACGTCAGTTCTGCTTTGGTACCGGTAGTGTTCGCGGCTTTTAGTGTTTCCGGAGACAAACACTTGGAAGGTTCGCTGCGCTGTGCAATTTCATCCTGCGGCTCGGGTGCGAAAGCAGTGTCAATATTTTCTTTTTGACAGGCAGCCAACGATAACATCAGGGCTGTGGCGGAAAGCAAGAGTCTCGTTTTCATGGTGCTTTTTATCGTGATTTTTTATTGATTTCGATGGCACAAAACTGCCGGCTTCCATGGTCGGGATCAAGCGGGCTTTTGCGAACGGCGGGGTGGAGTTTGTGAACGGCGGGGTTGATGGTATTCCCAGCAGTACAGGGGAGAGGCGTTGTTAAAGTCTAAATGTAAAATGTAAAATAAAAAAGTCAAAAGGAGTGCTGCGGAAGGGGGCTGTTTGCCAGCATTTAGATAACAGAATATCCGTATCAACGGTATCCCACTTTTACATTTTGACTCTTATATTTTACATTTTGACTTTAAAAACAATAGTTTCCCCTTACCTGATGGCCTTGCCCTCAACCCTGCACATACACCACCCATTTCTCCTCAAAAAAGGGTTCGGCGAACCAGGTGGAAATCGGGAATACTTCGGTGTAGTCTTCGCCTTTGCCGGGCAGGGCGTCAATTTCGGGTTTTATTTTTCCGCCTTTCAGGGCGATAATGCCGTTCGGGTAGGCGTGCTGATGTTTCTTTTTCAGCAGGCGTTGGCTCCACAACAGGAGTTTGTCCAACGGCGCGACGGCGCGCGACAATACAAAATCGAACGTGTACGGCTTGAGGTCTTCGGCCCGGCTATGCAAAGCCGTCACGTTTTTCAGCCCCAGTGCTTCGGCGATTTCGCGTACCACGGTAATCTTTTTTCCCGTGCCGTCGGCCAGCGTGAAACGTACTTCCGGGAACAGGATAGCCAAAGGAATACCCGGAAAGCCACCGCCCGTGCCGAGATCGAGCAGGTGCGCGCCCGGCAGAAAGGTGAACCCCTTCGCAATGGCGAGGGAGTGTAGCACGTGGCGTTCTTCCAGGTTGTCGATATCCTGCCGGGAGATCACATTTATTTTGGCGTTCCAGTCCGAATACAAGGCGGGCAGGCGGTCGAATTGTTCGCGTTGGGTGGGGGTCAGGTCGGGAAAATAGCGCTCGAGTGTTTTCATGGGTCGGGGTTATTTGGAGAGATTATGCAACATTTTTTCGGCTTGTTCGCGGCGCGCGGCGTCCTGTGTGTTGCCCAGTGCGCGTTCCACGGCGCGGCGGGCTTTATCGCGCATGAGCGGATTTTCCTTGGCCAATTGTACGAATGCCAGGGCCTGATACCAGTACAAATCTTCGCCGTACCGGGTCAGATCGTCTATTTTGGCAAAACACTGGATCGCCGTGGTGGGGTCCTCCAGTTCCAGGTGTATGATGCCCAGAAAATACCAGGCATCCGACTGGCAAATGGAGTTGGAATCCAGTACAATCAGCAAGAGGGGATCGAGCGCCGATTCAAATTCTTTAACGCGGTAATACGCATCCGCTTCCTGCAGGAGTAGCATACATTGGTTCGGCCGCGCCGTCACGGAATCGTTGCCCATTTCGGCGCCGTACCGGGCGTCGAGGTCTTCGAGCAGGCTGGGGGGCGGCGAAAAGTTGTCGGCAAAGACTTCGGCGGCGGTATGGGGGCGTTGGAAAAACTGATAGGCCCCGTATCCCACCGCGGCGAGCAGAAGCGCGGCGATGGCCCATGGCCAAATCTTACCCGACTCCTGCGCTATAGGCGCGCCTGCCGACCATTGATTTTCGAGGGTATGGCTGCGCTGCCACACGGCGTATCCTTCCTGATCGAGGAGGGCTGACCGGGCCCAGTCCGGTAACGTGGTAAAGGGCGTTCCCGAGTTTTGCAGGTGGGTAAGGTACTCTGCGGTGCAGCTATTTTCTTTGTTCGAATGTTCCGCTTCCGCTTCTGCCTCGGTTTGTTCCGCCGGCGCCGGAAGTTGTGCCTGTTGCAACAAATATTGCCGGCACTCGTAGTCCATCCAGTGGAGCCGTTTCCAGGCAAACATTTTTAGCCGGGTATCCCGCAAGGCTGCGCTGTCGGGTATAAAAGCGCCCTCGGGTACGACTTCGTTTTGTGGCGGCGCCGGTTGGCCGCGCTCCTGAAGCCAGTCGCGATAGTGCGTCAGACTGAGCGCTTTCAGCCATTCAAACACCGGGATATGGGTCGGCGCCTGCCCGGCCCGGGCCAACCGGACGGCATCGTTGGCGGCCGCCTGAAAGAACACGGCGCCATCGGCCGGGCTACCGCCAAGGGCCGTTACGACACCGATGGCGGGTTTGCGAAACTCATCGTACACGACAGCCAGGGTGGATTCCGGGTTGTCGCGCAAGCCATTCAAATATGTTTCGTTCGGAAATTGTCCGGTTGTATTCGTCACAGAAGCCTGGAATTGCGATAAAGAGATCGGTTTGGAGGCGTAAAAGTAATCATTCCACCCCGAAATGAAAAAGAGCCAGGACATTGCTGCCCCGGCTCCATGAAAACACCTAAAACCCTATTAACTTGTTTGGTGGAAACAACCTTGGAAATCGTTGTACAAGCGGACCGTTTATTAACTGATCGCGATTGTTTTAACGGGGGTGGTTGCTTCTTCTTTTTTTGGCAATGTCACTTGTAACACGCCGTTATTGTAAACAGCCGAAACTGCATCCTGGTTCACTGTGGCCGGGAGTTTGAACGACCGCTTGAAGGAATCGAAACGGAATTCCCGGCGGGTGTACCGCTCGTTCGTTTCTTCCTGTTTGTTTTCCCGCTGCGCGCTTACCGTCAGATAATCTTGCTCCACGTTGAGGGAAAAGTCCTGTTTTTCAAATCCAGGAGCGGCAAATTCAAGTTCGAAAGAAGTGGCCGTTTCCAGAATATTTACTGCCGGTTGATTTACCAAGCCGTCCGAACCGATAAAATCGCCGATGGAGCGGTTGAGAAATTCGTCAAATAAACCGTTCGGAAAAAATTTGGTTGTGGGGAACGGGCGAAATTTTGCTATACTTGTCATGTTTTTAACAAATTTTAACGGTTAAGGATAGATTTCTGCGGGAGAAGAACTCATATTACCCGATGGTGATCGTTTTTACCTCCGGTTTCGTTTCGGCTTTTTTCTTCAGGTTGACATACAGGATGCCGTTATTGAACGTGGCCGCCACGTTGTCGGTGTCGATGGTTTCCGGCAGGCGGAAGCTGCGCTCGAAGGCGCCGTAGGCAAATTCGCGCCGGTGTACTTTAATCCCGTCTTCTGTGCGGGCCGTCTCTTTTTGGGCTGAAATCGTCAGCAAGTCTTTCACGACGTTTACCTGAAAATCTTCTTTGGTCAAACCCGGCGCCGATACTTCAAGGCGGAATCCGTCAGCAGTTTCCAGGATGTTTACCACCGGCTGTACTGCAACGGCGCTGTCGGCGGGCAGGTTCCAAAAATCGGGGAGCAGGCCTTTCAAGGGAGCGGGCTGGAATCGTACGAGTGTCATATTTTGTTGTTTTTTTGCCGTCCAAAGCACGGGCGGCGTTGTTTAAAGTTTTTGATTTCGAGACGGATGCTTCAATTCCTGTACCACGCGGTTTTTTCCGAAATTTTGACAGTAAAACAAACAGGCAATATGCCATTATGGCATATTGCCTGTTTGGTATGCGCCATTTTGGCATACACTGTTTGGGTGGGCTATTGGTTGAGGTCGGGGGGGCCGCCCTCACATTGCTGATTCCGAATTCCTTAATACTACTTTGCCACATTAAAAAAGTTTGAGGTTTACCTCATTTTAATTCCCGATACCGCCGAGTACACGCTGCGCATAAATCCCGGAATCTTCCCTCCCCCCCTTTTCTCCCGCCCCCGATTGTCATCCTGAAAGGAACCGTCCACGCTACGAACGCATCGCCATACGACGCCCTCCGTAGCGTGGACGGTTCCTTTCAGGATGACAATCGGGGGCGGGAGAAAAGGGGGGGGAGGGAAGATTCCGGGATTAGTATGTAGCCCACGCTCGGCGGTATCGGGAATCCATGTTAATAGCGATCCGGTAGGTAAATGTTTGGTGATCACGAAGGGACTGAATCACTGTCTTTTTAACATGGCAAAGTAGTATTAAGTAATGGCTATTGGTTGAATCACAAGCAGTTATATGCACTACGCCAGCATTTTCCGTATCCCATAAAATATCCGTTCGATGAATCGCATATCCCGGGTGATGACTTCTGCCGTACCGGCCAGCTCCGACCGGCATTGAAACGTCTGGTTGTAGGTACTGCGCAGGCCTTTGGGCAATTCAACCACCACGCGGTATGACTTCACATTCAGGGAAGGTTCCACGCGCAAAATCTTGCCTTCCAGGGCGCCGTATTCCTGAAATGGATAGTCGTCCAATTTCAGGATCACCTTTTGCCCCACACCGGCTTTACCCATGCCCATCACCGGGATATCCACCACGGCCACATAAGTTTGCTGTTCCGGCACGACTGCAAAAAGTGTTTCTTCCTGCCGGATGTATTGATTTACATTGATTTGTTTCAAATAAACCAATTTGCCATCGGCGGGCGCCGTGATCAGGTAGTGCTGCTGCCAGTTATTCAGGTTGTTTTCAATATTGCGGAGGCTTTTAGCCACCCCGTCGAGGCTGGCGCGCTTTTTTTCCAGCAGGCTGTATTCGAAGTCCTGGAGTTCTTTTTGGGCGTCAACGATTTTGAGTTTGTTGGTGATGATTGCTTTTTGCAATTCTTCGCGTTCGCCGCATTTTTCGAAATAGCGGTTGGCTTGTTTTTTAAATTCGGTTTTGCTGTAAATCTGTTCGGCATAGAGTTTTTCATCGGTTTTGTACAGGTCCTCCGCGTTCTGCAGTTCCTGTTCAAAAAGTCCGAGCCGGCGTTTATTCACCTGTTCCAGCTGATTCATTTCCACAATCTGCCGGCGTATCTGTTGTACCTGCACCTCGTGGTAAGGGTCGGATTGAAGGCGCCGGTAGTCTTCATAGTTTTTATACAGCGCATCTATATCTTCCTGAAGGTCGCCCCAGGTGAGCGGCGCCGAAGGCAGGTTGATGCGGGAGCGTTCGGGATGTTCGAGAAACGCGCCGGTTTCGCGGATCAGGGTTTTTAACACCGGAATATTTTCCAGGCGCGTGGCACTCTCCATTTCGGCTAAAACATCGCCTTTTTTAACTAATTGCGCATCGTGTGCCAGCAGCCGAACCACCCGCCGGCCGGCCTGCGCCACTATTTTGATGGGGGGCGCCTCGGTGCTGATGACCGCCTGACCTTTCAATACTTCGGGGTAACGAATGACCCAGGCGCCGGCCACGAACAAGGCTATGATGAACAGAAAAACCGTGGCGCCGCTGCGCACCACCCAATGGGGCGTTTCATTCAGGATATCGAGCATCTCTTCGCTCGCGAGGCGGGATTTTTGCGTTTGCATGGTAAAAGTTTGTTGTTGGGTGATAAATGTCAGGCGGCCATTTCCAGTTGCGTGGTGAGCAACTCATAATACCGGCCCCGGAGGGCAACCAGTTCGTCGTGCGAGCCTTTTTCTATAATTTGTCCCTGCTCGATCACCACAATCTGATCGGCATGGCGGATCGTATTGAGGCGGTGCGCTACGATGACGGAGGTGCGGCCCTGAAAATACCGGCGGAGATTCTGCATAATAATTTGCTGGTTTTGGCTGTCCAAAGCATTGGTTCCTTCATCGAAAAACAAAAACTCGGGGTCTTTATACACGGCGCGGGCAATGAGCAGCCGTTGTTTTTGTCCCTGACTCATGGGGCCGTTCTCGCCGCCGACAAGGGTGTGGTAGCCCATGGGCAACGACTCGATGAAATCGTGAATGTTGGCGGTGCGGGCCGCTATATGGAGCCGTTTGATATCCACATCGTCATCGCCCAGGGTGATATTTTGAAGGATCGTATCGGAAAAAATGAACCCTTCCTGACTAACCACCCCGCATTGGCTGCGCCAGGTTTGGTTGGCGAGGTTGCGCAAATCCGTGTTGCCTACCGCGATTTCGCCATGACTGGGTTCGTAGTATTTGAGCAACATTTTCAGCAAAGTCGTTTTCCCGCTGCCGCTGGAGCCCACGATGGCCGTGGTTTTTCCGTGCGGGATGTACAGTTGCACGTCGCGCAAGGCCGTGGCCGATGCGTTCGGGTATTGAAAACTGACGTTCCGGAGGGCGATACCGCGGTCGGCGGGCAGGTGGTGTGATTTGCTGAAATGGTTGGTCTCTTCGTCGGGCAGCCGGTGAATGTCGTTCATGCGGTCCATACTCAGCCGGGCATCCTGCCATTGCTGCATGAACACGACGATTTGTTCGATCGTACCATTGGTTTGCCCCAGCATTTGCTGAATCGCCAGCATGGCGCCGAGCGAAAGGTCGCCATCGAGCACGGCTTTGGCCGACAGGAACGTGATCACGATGTTCTTGCTCTCATTGATGATGAGGCCGCCGATTTGTTGCATCTGCGCGATGGAGAGCATCCGCACGTTCTGCCGGAACACTTTTGCCCGCAACTGCTCCCAATCCCAGCGTTTCGGCATTTCCGCATTGGCCATTTTGATGTCGGGCATGCCCTGCACAATTTGCAATAGTTTATTGCGCTCCTGGGCCGACGTCTCAAAACGCGCACTGTCGATGCGGCTTCTTTTTTTCATAAAAATACTCACCCAAACAATATACAACACCGTGGCAACCAGGAAAATACCGAAAATAACGCCGCCGAAAATGGCAAAAATGATGGTGTAAATAAAAATGTTAACCGCGGCAAAAAGAATAGGCGCCAGTTGGGTGGAAAGAAACAGTTCGACGCGTTTTTGATCCTCTACCCGCTGCATCACATCGCCAAGGGCTTTTTCGCTGAAAAAAGCGACCGGCAAACGCATGATTTTGGCTACAAAATCGGTAAGCAGCGAAATGCTGACCCGCGAACTGACATATAACAGCAACCAGCCCCGGATGGCTTCCATCGAATTGCGACCCAGCATCAGCATCAGCTGGGCTGCGAGAATGATGTAGATGAAATCGAGGTTGCCGTTGATAATCCCCACATCCACAATGGATTGGGTCAGAAAAGGCGGCGTGAGTTTCAGCAGGGTGCCCAAAAAGATGGCGATGAGCAACTGACGTACGAGCCGGGGGTGTTTTTTCAAATATTTAAACAAGGGCGTTAAGCCCTGCGCGACTTCCTCTTCCTGTTCTTTATAAAAAACCGGCGTCGGCTCCAACAGCAATACCAGGCCCTCCTGACGCTCGTCGCCCAGCCAGTTTTTGAAAAACTCCGTCGCCGAAACGGTGATCGTTTCCTTGTCCGTACCAATGGCAATTTGATTCTGCACGATCGCGCTGACCCACACAAAACCATGTCCGTTCCATTTGATGATACAGGGCAAAGGCGTGCGCTTGAGTTGAACGAAATTCATCTCCACACAACGGGCGCGAAAACCGATACTTTCTCCGATTTCGGCCAGGCCGCGCAAGGTTTCCGAGCCCTGCCCCGATTTGTCGTTGGCGCGCAGGGTTTGCAGCGAAGTGACTTTTCCGTGATGACGCGCTACGCTCCGCAGGCATTTCAGCCCGGAGTCTTTGTCCTTGATAAATTTCTCCGGGTGGATAAATTTAGTGTCGATTCCCATATTCAGAAGTAATAGGTTAGGTATAGGCTATTAATCCGGAATAGAGAAAAGGTTATCAGGTTAAGCGGAGATAATTTTCGGCCTGCACGGTTTACACCAAAAAACTCACCGCCTGCATTAAATTTTGAATCCAAAAAACCGCTTTGGCCGCGTATTTCCAGAGGGGGGCAGATTCGGGTTGCAGCGTAAGACTGTTGTTGTTCAAGTCTACGTCGAGGCCGAGTTTCTGTTGCGGGTCTATCTGCACCGAAATTACTTTCAGCGGGCCTGAAAATTCAAAAACATGCCGGCCTTCCACGCCCGGCCAATAGAGTGTTTGGGTGCTGCCGTCTTCAAATGTCACCAGTATTTCCACCGGGAAAACCCAGTCCCCTTTGCGTTGCACCTCCACTTTTGAACGAAAAGGCCGTTGTCCGTCGCCGTTTTTGTAGGTAAAACCGGCCTCTTTTTCTCCAAAAACGCCCAGCGGTGCAAACAACTCCTCATTGGTGATACGCGTAACCGAATAATCCAGCACCACCGCGCCGTAGATGCTTTTTTCAAACAAATGCAGCACCTGCCGGGCAAATACGGTGTCGGGGCCGGTCATTAATTCCGCTTCCAAATGCGCCATAAAATCGCTGCCGCGCGGATGCCTGAATTTCCAGCGCTCGAAGTACGACCGGAGGATTTGGTCCATTTTGGCTTCGCCGACGAGCGCATGCACCGTGCGGAGGCTCGTGGCGGTTTTGCTGTAAATCAGGGATTTGAAATTCGATTCCGAAAAAAGCCAGCCCGGTCGCGCCACCGTACCCTCGCGCGGGTTGCGCATGGTGGTGTACTCCAGCCGGGTGAGTTCGCGGTTGTCGAAACGGTACCCGAACACATCTACGAGTGCCTGTTTTTCGCCGTAGGCGGCATCGATGATCCGGTCTTCAAAATAGGTGACAAAACCTTCGTCGAGCCAGGCTTCCTCTTTTTCGTTGGACGCGACCATGCCCATAAAATACTGATGCACAAACTCATGCACCACGAGCGATTCCATGGTGCGGATATTTTCCGGCATCCCGTAAAACGTGCCGGCGGTGATGAGCGTGGGGTATTCCATCAGCCCGGAACGCAGCCCGTGAAACGGCGGGTCCACCACCGTGATACTGGCGTAGGGGTACTTCCCGACGTGTTTGTCCAGGTATTCGAGGGCGAATTTCAGGGCGTGCAGGTAGCGCGGCCCCAGGTCGGCGTGTTCCGGTGGAAGGAGCAGGCGGATTTGCACGTTCTGCCAGCGGTCTTCCTGCACCTGGAAATGCGGATAAACCGACCAGGCAAAATCAATCACATCTTCCACGTGGTAATGCCGGGTAGTGGTGCCGTTGCCGTTCTTTTTTTCGTTCACCAGGCACCCCGAGGCGCCCACCACAAATTTGTCGTCCGTCGTGATATGCACGTCGTACACGCCGAAATCGGCGTAAAACTCCGTTTGGCGGAAAAACTGGTGGCAGTTCCAGTCCCAGACGCCGGCGTTGTTTTGTTCAAAAACACCCAGCTGCGGAAACCAGTGGCAAAACAGGTAAAAATCTTTGCTATACCCGGCGCGGGCGATGGTTTTGGGCATTTTAGCGCGCCATTTCAGGTGCAACACGGCAGTTTCGCCGGGCAGTAAGGGGTTGTCGAGCGGCACGGCGAGCACCGTTTGATCGGCGGTATTGCCGTCGTCGGGTTGAACGAAGTGCATGTTTGCCGTTAAATCGGCCGCACCGCCGCTGCTTTCACGCGCTATTTTTTGAATATCCAGCCAGCCCCATTCATCGGGTTTCCGGGTGGCAAAATTTTGCCCGAATATTTTGGCGGTTCCCCGCAAAAACGTGGATTCCGTGTTTTTAAAGGCATTGAGGTACAGGTAAAACCGCAGTTCGTGGATGGGCGCCGGTGTCTGGTTGGTGTAGCGGATAGTTTGTGTGGCGTCGATGGTTTTGCTCCGGTCGTCGAGTGTTACGTGTATATCGTAATTCGCCGGCCGGGGGCTCAGCGGTTGCCGGAAAAAAGGGTCGCATTGGGCGGGTCCTTTTTGCGCAGCAAGAAAGAGCAGGAAAAGAGCGGATAACAGGCGAAAACGGACGTCCATCTTGTTTTTTTTGGTAAAAAAGATAGCAAGGCAAAGAAAAGGAGAATTGCGGGGTTTGTGGCCGCTATCGCGAAATACAAGCCGAAACACGGCGGGATTACTTTTTCAACACGCGCTGATAACGACAGTTCAATAAAGGTATTAATTTGGCAGCCTCCGGACGCCATTTAAATTTTTATGCCCATAACGACGCTTTCCGGCGCCGGGAGTTTTAAAAACACCACGTATGAAAAACTGTTTTTCCCTGCTTCTCCTGCTTTTCCTGGCAAACACCCTTCCTGCCCAAAAACCACAACTCATCCCGCCCATGAGCCACGCCGCCTACGTGCGGGCTTTGGCGTGTTCGCCCGACGGCAAATACGTGCTCACTTGCGCCGGGTATCTCGACAACACCGTACTGCTTTGGAGCACCGAAGGCCGGTTGCTGAAAATTATGGACGGGCACCACAACGACCTGCTGGATGCAGAATTTTCCGCCGACGGCAAATACATGCTCACCCTGGAAACCAACACCTGGGCCCTGCACCTGTGGGACAACGAGGGCAATGAATTGCGTGTACTGTCCGAAGGCATGGCCGATGTCGCTTCCTGCTTGCAAGACGCCTGTTTTGCGCCCGACAATCAACACATTCTGGCAGGCGATTGCGGTGGAAATCTGCACCTGTACGACTTCGCCGGCAAACTCGTTCAGGAATTTAAAGGTGGGGAAGCCCCCATCCGGGAAGTCGCGTTTTCGCGAAGCGGGCAATATCTGGCTTCCTGCGACGACGCCGGCATCATTCGCGTGTATCAGAACGACGGCACCCTTGTGCATGTCCTCGACGGGCATGAACAAAAACCGGTGCTTTCCCTGGAGTTCACGCCCGACGAGCAGTACTTCGTGTCGGGCGGCGAGGACAAAATGGCTGTTCTGTGGAGTATGACCGACGGCGAGGTCAAACGTATGGGACCGCACACCACGATCGTGCGCAGCGTCGCCATTTCGCCCGATGGCAAATACATCGCCACGGCCGGACCCGACGATCTGGTGACTAAACTCTGGGACGCCCGGGGCAACCTCATCCGAAACCTCGAATTGCGCTGGGCAAACGAGATTATTTTCACCCCCGACAGCCGTTCGCTGCTGGTCGGTCCGCTCGATAAAGGCGCCCTGTTGTACGACCTGGAAGGCAAACTGCTGCGCACCTACACCAACTCGGCCTCTCCGGTCACCAGCGTTGGGTTTTCGCCGTTTTCGCCCGACTCCCTGTTCCTCGTCACCGGTGGCGAAGGAAAACACCTCCGCCTTTGGGATGCCGTGACCGGCGATGCAGCCCCGCTGACCGCCAACCCCGGGGCGCTTCCGGGCGAAGGCGCAATCAGTGCCCCGGTCGCGTTTTACCCCAATGATCCGGTCCTGCTGATCGGCCACGCGGGCGACTCGCTATACCTGCTCGATCTGTATTCTTTTGAGGAATACGCTTATGACAAGCCGGCATTTTCAAGCACATCGGCCATTGCCTGGGGGGGCGATCACTTTCTGACCAGCGACTTTAACGGCAATGTGCAATGCTGGCGCGGCAACGAAAATGGCGAACTGATCCTGGAGTGGGACAAAAAAATACCCGCCAACTACGTCACCTCCCTCGAAGTCGCTCCGGATGGCGTACACTTCTTGTCGGCTATATCGCGCGACTGGATTCCCAGCGTAGCCCATTTCAAGACGGAAGGCCCCGAGCAGCCCTACGACAACGCCGGCCACCCGGCCACCCTGCGCCGGGTAGATAACTTCGCAGTGGTGCGCAGCTACGGTAAAACATCCAATCTGGCGATCATCTCGTCCGACGGTAAATACGTGGCCACCAACGAAGGCGAGGAACACGGGATCAGTTTATTTCAATACGAAAATGCCCGGGAAATATTCCATGTTTCGCTGGGACAGGTACGGGTGATGTCGCTGGCCTTCTCCTCCGACGGCCGTGCGATCGCCGCCGGTTGTTCCGACAACATCGCGCGGGAGTACGATCTGAAAGGCAACCTGATCCGCGAATACAAAGGCCATTTGAGCGCCGTGCGCGCCGTAGCGTATTCGCCTTTCGGCGAATATCTCCTCACCGGCAGCAGCGACAATACCGCCAAACTTTGGGACACCGAAACCGGCAAAGAAATCGTAAGCCTGATGGCCGTCGGTACCGAAGACTGGCTGGTAATCACCCCGGACGGCCTTTTTGATGCTTCTGAAGGCGCCATGAACCTGCTGTATTTCACGGCGGGCCTGGAGGTGGTCGAACTGGAGCAACTGAAAGACCGCTACTATGAACCCGGGCTTTTTGCCAAGGTCATGGGTTTTGACGGAGGCAACCTGCGCGCAGTGGAAGACCTGGACAACCTGGAAAATGCCCTTCCGCCCGTGCTGAAAGAAGCGGTGTTGGACGGCGACAAAATCAGGGTGCGGCTCGAAAAACGCAGCGGCGGCATCGGCGATGTCTTATTACTGCTGGATGGCGATATCGAAATTATCCCCGACGCCAATCCGCGCCGCCTCGAATCGTTCGAGATTGACCTGGGCCCGTATGCCGGTTATTTCGTGGCCGGCCAGCCCAACCGCTTGTCCATTGTTTTATATAACGCGGAAGGTTGGCTGCCCAGCCAGCCGTACGCCGTGGCGTACACGCCCGACGGCGCGAAAGAAAAAGGAGATGCCAATAAACCCAAACCGACCAAACCGACCTCCCTGAGCGACAAATCCGACCTGGCGCTGTCCAACACCCTGTACGCGCTGGTGATCGGCACTGCCGATTACGCGGGTACTGAACTTGATCTGCGTTTTCCCGACAAGGACGCCATTGCATACAAGGAGGTACTGGAATTGTCGGGCGCCGCCTTGTTCGGCGCCCGCATGAACATCAAATTACTCACCACGGCCGCTGGCGGAACGAAACCCACTAAGGCCGCCATTCAAGCCGCCCTGACGGAGTTTGCCGCTAAGGCCGAGCCCAAAGATATTCTGCTGGTGTACCTTTCCGGCCACGGTACCACCTGGCCGGAAAACAGCGCCACCGGGCAGTTTTACTACCTCACGGCCGACAACAGCAGTTTCAACTTCGAGGACGCCAAAAACCGCAGTTTTGCGATTCCGCAGGATTCGCTGCAATCCTGGATTCGCGGCGTAAAAGCCCGCAAAAGGATACTCATCCTCGACGCCTGCAACTCCGGCGAAGTGGTGAAACAACTCGAAAGCGGCGCCAAAGGCAGTCTCAACAGCGACCAGCGCCGGGCCCTGGAACGTATGAAAGACCGCGGCGGATTTTTCGTGCTGGCCGGCAGCGCCGCCGATAAATCCAGCTACGAAGACCCCCGTTTCGGCCACGGTCTGCTTACCTACAGCCTGTTGCGCAACATGCCCAAGATAGCCGCCCTCGACAAAAACCGCTACGTGGATGTGGGCAAACTGTTCACCGAAGTGCGCGAAGACGTGCCCAAACTGGCCAGCGAATTGAAAAAAGTACAGGAGCCCAAACTGATCGGCATGGAAGATTTTTCTATCGGTCAGATCAAAGACGGCACGGCGCTGAAGTTGCCGACGGCCAAAAAAATCATTACCAAATCGTCTTTTTCCAATAAAAAACGCACCGACCCGCTAAAACTGACCGACGCCATCAACGAACAACTCGAACAAATGCTGGCCGCGCCCACGCTGCCGTTCGCATTTTGGCCCGTGGACAAAGCGGCCGGGTTGTACTACACACTCAACGGCGAATACGAAGTCACGGGCGCCACGGTAAAGGTCACCGCCTATTTTTACCAAAGCGACCAGGAGAACGAGTTGAAATCCTTCTCCGTTTCCGGCGCTTCCAATCAGGTGAAAAATTTGGTGGATGAATTGATGGGGCAGTTTGGAGAGTATTTGGAGGGGATGAAGTGAGGGGCTTTGCCGGCCCTTCGGGCTACGAATATTGGGTCTCCCGCAGATTTTGCAGATCAACGCAGATTTTTATTTTTACAACAATGCGGAAAAAAGTATGCAATTAGTCGGAGAACTGCAACTGATTGAAAAGTGGGCGAAAAGGATAAACGACCAAGTCAATCGCCAATAATCTATTGGGGGGGCACTGGCAGAAAATGCCCAACAGGCTAAATGCCTTGAGGTACTTCGCTGGTATACGGTAAGAAAGGCGCAATGGCGGTTTCGGCCTGCTTCTTAGAATCAGAAGCCGGAAATGTTAAGTGTTACTAAGTAACCGTCATTGCCCTGTTGAACATGGTGCAAGGATGCCCCCCACTTTTTGCCGTCGCCGTCAAAAGTCCAGGTATTCTTTTTTCCACTTTTTTTCCAGCCGGCCACCTGTTCAAACTGGATGGCCAGAAGTTCCAGCAACTCCTCTTGGCTCAAGGGCGCCTTGATCCGCACCGTCACCAGCCATTTATCCCAATTTCCGCTATATTCCGTCATTTCGTAGTCGAAAGGCGTAAATACGTTCAAAAAATCCTGCACATACTTGTCGGCTAATTTGCTGCGCACAAACGGGTCTTCGTTGTCCCAGCCGTATTCGAGATCGTTTGCTATTTTTTGAGTTTGCGCTTTCCCCAGGTATAATGACACCAGGTGAAAAGCCGCGTCCATTCCGGATGACAAACCGGCGGAAGTGATGATTCGCCCGTTATCAACAAAACGAACCTTGTCAATCACGGTAGTTTTCGGTGCAAACCCCTTTAACGCCTCGATGGCGGGGTAATTGGTTGTTGCGGTCAGGCTATCCAGCAATCCTCCGGCAGCGAGGTAAAATGCGCCTGTGCATACCGACATGGTATGCGCTGATTTTTGGTGCGTTCGAACGACCCAGTTCACGACGGTCGTATCCGAAGGATCAACATTGCCTCCGGGGACAAGGATAATATCCGGTACTGGCGCGTTCGCAAAGGAATAATCGGGCTTTATCTTCAAACCCATACCCGCACTGAGGATGGAGTCGCTGGCGGCAACAGAATAAACTTCCATGCCGGCGGCGCCGAACACCTCCCAAGGGCCTGAAAAATCAATGATTTCGACACCCGGGAACAGCACAACCGCCACTTTTTTATCGCTATTGTCCAAATGTTCCCCTTGTATGTTTTCGAACCCGGGGTAAGAGGCAAAAAGTTTCATCCCGCAAGTAGGGCAGAGCCCCGGCTTTTGGAAATGAACCGTGTCGCAATCCAAGCCGCAGGGCGGGCATAAAAAAATGATGGATTTATTCGTGTCCGGAGACAAGGTTTGCCCGCTTGCTATGCCCGTGTTGAGTGCAAAAAAAAGAACCGTAAAAAAGGATGTTTTCATATTTGCTGATGCTGTTTGGGGATGTCTAGTCAAATGAAATCTGGTATTCAGGGTGCTATTGATTTTTCGGAGTGGTTTTTGGAATAGCATTTTTCACTTTTTCCAAACTATCGATCAGCGGATTTACCCCGGCATCATACATGCTTTCCATCATCCAGTTGACGACCCAACCTGTTTTTTCCGGCGTGCCCCCTTCGATAGGCGGATGCGGGTCGTATTCCATATCGAGCATGATGGCTTCCGCATATCGCTCGCCGTAAATGTCTTTCATAATGGCCAAAGCCATGTCCATGCCCGCCGTCACGCCTGCCGACGTCCAGTATTTGCCGTCTTGCGTGTAGCGTTCGTTTGCCGGGACAGCCCCGTATTTTTTCAAAAACGCCTCCTCTTTGTACCAGTTTGTGGAAGCGCGTTTGCCTTTCAAAAGCCCTGTTGCGCCGAGAATCCAGCCTCCTGTGCAAACGGAGCCGGTGTACTTGGTCGTCTGGTCGATTTTTCGAATCCACTCGTGCAGGCGCGTGTCGTATGCCGCCTCGATGGTGCCTTTGAAACCGCCAGGGATGATCAGAATATCGAGTTGGTTAACGGAATCAATCACGGTGTTCGGGACGATTTCCACGCCCATGACGGTTTTGATGTTGCCCGGTTTGAGGCTGATTAACCGGGTTTTTACGCCCATTGCCTGCCCGAGTACATAGCGTGGGCCCATTACATCTAATTCGTTCACGCCATCATATACCAGGATGCCGATGTTTTTGATGTCGTATTTGGGTTTGCCGAAAATCAGATTCATCGTACTGACGTGGTTTTCAGGCGTGAAATTTTCTATCTCCTTCGCCAATTTGAGCGAATCCGCCGCGCTCATGGTTTCTTTTGGAGCAACGGTGTTTTTGCCGGTGTTTTCGGTTTTTGAATTTTGGCAACCCAATGCCAAAACTGCCAATAGAAGCAACAAGACGCTGTTTTTCATCTTTTTAATAAATTGAAAGAGGCTGTCTCAGTAAGTCAATGACTAATTACTTATGAGACAGCCTCTCAGCTAAAGTTAAAGTTTTATACTCGCCGTAGCCCCGAACGTGCGTGGAGCCGCCGTGCGAACGCTGCGCCCGAAACTGGTATCTGCGTTGCCGAATGCCAAATACGCCTCGTCGGTCAGGTTTTGAACCCAGAGCGAGAGGCTGTACTTGCCGTAACCCAAACCGATGTTGGAATTGACGAGCGTGTAGGCAGGCTGTTTGAGCGTGTTTTGAATATCCGTGTAAAACTCGCCCATGTTGCGAACCTCGCCCCGGAGCACGAGCGACAATTTCTCCGTCAAATTTGCCGTGTACTGTGCCCCGAGGAACAGGGTGTGGCTCGGGGCGTTGGACAATTTATTGCCGCCGATTCGGGTGGTGCTCTCCTCTCCGGTGAGAAAATTTACCCTTTTCAAGGAAAAATCTTTGTATTCGGTGCTGTTGATGCCCAAACTGCCGTCCAACTGAAAACCTTTCAGGGGTATTGCCGAGGCCTCCAACTCGAAGCCGGCCGACTGCGCATCGCCCACATTCTCCCGGGCGTATGTGAACGGGGCGACGAGGTTGAAAAATTGCAGGTCTTGCCATTGTATCAAAAACGCTGATACGCCGATGCTTAAGCGGTTGCCCAAAGCTTGCATTTTGTAGCCGATTTCGTAATTGTTGGAATATTCGGGGTCAAATTTTTGTGGAACATCTACGGGCAATTTCTGTGCATTCACACCGCCGGCCCGAAAGCCACGGGTAAAACTGACGTATAAGTTCGATTTATCGGTAAGGGCATAAGCCACTGCCATTTTGGGTGATAATGCCGAGTAAGTGCCGCTCACCGTCGTATCGGCGACGAGTTGGGTAAAAACCCCGCCCGCAAAACTGGCATCGCCAAATCCATTGAAGGTGCTTTCTCTATTCTCGTTGTCGTAGCGCAAGCCCGCCGTTGCCGACAGTTTTTTGGTTAAACGGTAAGACAATTCGCCAAAACCCGCAAAGCCCGTGTTGTCGCTTTTATTCCTGAAAATGGAATAAATGTCGGGAGCAAGCTCGAAGGCAAGGTTTGTGGAGGGTTCGTAACCAACCTGCGAGAAGAAGAATATACCCGCCGTATATGTCAGTTTTTGGCCTGCCATAGCGCCGTTAATGCGCAACTCTTGGCTCAAAACGTTTTGTGGCGGCAATGCCTCGCCAATCTCTTTTTCGTAAAAAGAGTGGTAGTAGCCCGGGAAATCAATGTCTTTGAACGACAACCCGATACGCTGCAAAGCGGAAATCGAGGTCAGTGTGAAGCCGCTGCCGAAGTATTTGAGTGTCAAAGCCGAATTCACGAGGTTACGTTCGTGTTCCCCAATGCGGCTGAGGTAGATTTTGTCGGGGTTAGCAAAAGCGACCGGCTCACTCGGTTGCGACACAAAAAAGCCCGTGTTGTCCGACCAGTCCCTTTGCCCTTTCACGTTGAGCGTTGCGCTGAATTTTGCCGAAGGCAGCCATTTCAAATACACGTTGCCGTACAAATTTTTCTCGCCGCCGACGGTTTTTCCGACAATCCTGCCGTCCGTTGCGCCCGTTCCGGTAGTGTCGTTTTCCCAGTATCCGTCTCGGCTTTGGTATAACCCGTTGATGCCGAAAAACAGTTTGTCCTTAACAACCGGCGTTTTGAAACCTGCGGCGTAGCGTTGCAAAGCCAGATTGCCGACGCCGGCCTCGGCAAAACCTTCGGTGCGGTTCGTGGGCTTGCGGGTCGTAATGTTAACCACACCGCCCATGGCATTGCGACCGAACAAAGTGCCCTGTGGCCCGCGCAGCACCTCAATCCGCTCAATATCGGTGAACATCATGCCGTTGGCCAGTATGTCGAGGTTGTTCACATCGTCCATGTAGGTGGCCACTGCCGGATTTTCGCTGAACACCTGAATGCCCCGAATGGACTGCACCTGTTGGAAGCCGACGCCGAGTTCTTGGTACAAATAATTTGGCACAAGAGCAGTCAGGTTAGCCAAGCCGATCGTACGGGTCTGTTCCACTTTTTGCGCCGAAAGCGAGGTAATGGAAGTAGCGACCTGCAAGATGTCTTCCTCGCGTTTATTGGCCATTACGACCACCTCACCAAGCGTTTCGGTGCTGTTTTCCAGCACGATGTCGAGCACGGCCGCACGATCTGTCGCCTGGATTGCCTGCACTTTTGAGGCATAACCGACGGCGCCGATGGAAATTTGGTAATTACCCCCTGAAAGGTTGAGGCTGAATTGCCCTTCACGATCCGTGGATGTTCCGACGTTGCTGTTCAGGACGTGTATGGAGGCAAAGGCAATACCTTCACCGGATGTATTTTTTACAGTACCACTGATATTTTGCGCAGAAGCAGTAAAATTCAAAAGCAGGACAAGAAGCCCGAAAATATATTGTTTCATTTTTAAAATTATTGATTGTCAATATTTTGTGTTTACCACGCTTGCCTCGATTTCTTGTCAAAAGAATAAATTAATGACCGGTTTCCTTGTTCAAAAAGCTTTCCGGCGCAGCCTGAAATTCCGCTTTGCACGATTCGGAACAAAACGCATAGGTCTTGCCCTTGTACTGGCAGGTATCCGTGTAGTCGGCCTGTACTTTCATGCCGCAGATAAAATCAGTTTCATTGGCAAATACCGTGGTCGTTTGGCTCTGGTTTTGATTTGAAGTTGCTCCTTGCTTGCAAGCGGACAGCAACGTGGAAAAAACCAAAACGGCTGAAAAAAGAATGTTGCGATTCATAATTCTGTTTTAAAATATTGATTGTTCCTTAATGAGTCAAAACCTTACTTGTCATCTTTGCCGTCACCGCGTTTTGCCGCAGCCAAGCCGATTTTTCACCCTCGATAATGCTTTCCAGCTGACCGGGGTTTTGGGCGAAAGGCACGGCTGCAAGGAGCAGGAAGGCTGTTAAAGATTGAATTTTCTTATAAAAATCGCTTAAAAGTTTGAAAATCAGCGAGTTGTTCCCGTGGTTTCCTTAAAATAAATCCCGGATAGGTATGTTTTTTTATTTCTCTGCCGTAAAAAAACGTAATACGGAAACCTGCCCTTCCGGGGTGGTTATTTTCAAAAAGAGTATCCCTGCGGGAAGCCCTTGTATCGGAAAATGATGCCCCGCAGGGTCAAGGCGGCGCAGCACCTTACCTATGCCGTCGCAGATTTCGAGCCGCTCCAGTTGCAGGCCGGCAGGCCGTTTCAGGTGGATAAAATCGGTGGCCGGGTTTGGGAAAATCTCCACGCCCGGAAGTGCGTCAGGATGTTCGTTTGCTCCGGATACCCCGGCCACATCCCACAAAATAACGTCGCCGAGACTCGTACCGGTGGCAATTTTGCTGCCATCGGGCGACCACACTGCCGACCAAACCACGCCGCCGCCGGCATTGCCGAAGGTGGATAGCAGTTCTCCGGTCTGGAAATTCCAAATCCTGCTGGTTTGGTCGCTGGAGGCTGAAACGATCATAGAGCCGTCAGCAGAAACATCCACCTGTTTTATTTCGGCGTTATGTGCGTCGATGGTGCGTACGATGCTGCCATCGGCCGTGTTCCAGATTTTTACGTTGCCGTCCCTTCCGCCCGTGACGAGAAAAGCGTTGTCCGGGGTGAATTTGACCGAGGTCACGTCATGGTCATGCCCTGCAAGCGCGAATTTGAGCACGCCGTCGGCTGTCCAGATTTTGACTTTATTATCGGCGCCACCGCTGGCGAGCCATGCGCCGTCGGGAGAATAAGCGACGGAATAAACATAGCCTGAATGCGCCGCCACGCTTTTAAAAAGCGAGCCGCCGGGCAGGTTGTAAATGTTCATTTTTCCGCTTGATGCCCCTACGGCAATCCGATCGTTGGCCGGGGTGAAATCGGTTGCAAAGGCATAGGACGTACCGGTGTCAATCGTGTCAACAATGACCGGTGTTGCACCGGTGTTGTCGAAAATCAATATATTTCCGAGTTCTTCCACCGACGCGATCAGCGAGCCGTTGGAACTGAACTTGACCCCCTGAATACACATGAAGGTGGTGCCGACATCGTAGTTCCACTCCAGGTTGCCGGTTACCACGTCGAACATTCGGATATTGGCCGGGTGGCATTCGCTGCCGCTGAGCAACTTTTCGCCGTTAGCCGAAAATGCTACGCCATACGTTGAGAGAGAACTGTTGCTGTTGCCTTTTTGACTCCAAATAATACTTTGGCTTTGAAGGCCCGTTGCCAAAGCGCCGAGCAACGTTGCAAAAAGAATGGTTTTGTATGTCATTTTTACCAATTATTTGATTGAAAGTTGTGCCAGTTTATAAAAAACAGGAAGCGCGGGACAGATCAAAACCGCTCGATAATTTTAAGCAGGCCGTTGATTTTTAGTATTTGAAAAAACACGACCCCGCAAAGTAGTGCTGTCAGGGCCATGGGTAAGGGCAAATAGTGAAACAGCCCGGCAACTCCTGCTGAAAGCAATGCAAAACCGGTGTTCCGGGCAAGTGCCTGCACATCTTCCCGGTCGATGGAAAGGTTGTCGATATAGCGCAGATACAGGTTGACTAACCCACTGCATGCTAACAATACAAAAAATATAGCCGCGCCAAGCGCGGCGGTCTCGGCAAATTGCCCGAATGTATTTTCCATTTTTTAGTTCTTTTTGTTGTTGAAATTAATGTTTGAACACCCCCTGTGCCACATCATGGCAAGGACAAAATAGCGCTGATGCACTCAGCCGGGCGCTGGAACACGACGGCCGCGGAAGCAACGGCATAAACCCGTGAAGGATGCCTGCGCCAGCCGTACCTGATTGCCGTGAGGCTGTCAAAGTCAATGGATAAGCCTCGCGGCAAGGCCCGGAAGAACGATGGCGGAGCATTCAGGCGTTTGCCCGGTACTTAATAGAAATTGTTGCAAATGAACGGACTGTTCATGCACAGCTTAGCATCTGTCGTCAATAACTTTCCATTTTGGCGGCATCTTTTTACCCTGGGCTTCGTTCCCAAAACAGTTATATAGTACACTATACGCCTGTTTTGGTGCCTTGCCCGAGCCAAAAATCTGCTCCCCAAAATGGAAAGTTATTGACGACACGATGCTTAACGAAACTACCCCGGCATCCGGCGGATGGAAAACACGCATCACAAAAGGGACTGAGCGCGGGCAGCGATAAATGGTGGGAGGTTTTTTAAAGTCTGCGATTTCATTCGGCCTGTCAATCAGCCATTGCAGCACTTCGAAACAATACGTGGTTTCTTTTTGCTCTTTTGATTTTTGAGGAAGTTGCTTCCCCTCTTGCTCCTCGTCGGCTTTTAGGTTCTTTGTTAAAACACATTTGCCGCTGCACAATACCTCCGGTTTATCCCGGTTGACGCACAATACTTTGGCAATGTAATCCTGGTTGATCTTGAAAGATATAATAATCCAAACCTTGCTGAAAGACTGCAGCAGGATAAGCAGTATAAGGGATATGGTTAAAATTCTTTTCACATTTTTGCGCTGGCGCAAAGGTAGCAAATTAGTTGTGCCGTGATGTTGTAAAGCCCCCTTTTTAGAGGTTCATAAGTTCCCGCCGCAAATTTCCCTGCGACGATTGATTGTTCTCCCGCAGATTTCGCAGATCAACGCAGATTTTTATTTCGACAATTGATAAAATAATCTGCAAAAATCTGCGGTGATCTGCGGGAGATGGATTTATGATACCTCATCGGGGCAACACCTGCATTACCGTACTGCCGACATCTTCCGCATCACACGCCCCCGCTCCGTCACCAATTCCGCAAACAGTACACCATTTGCCCCCTTCAGATGCAGCGTTTCTATCTGTAAGCCGGCTGCATAGAATTTCTTCCGTGAAAATAACAGACGACCTACAGCATCCGTAATCCGCAATTCCGCCTCGCCCGCTTCCGGCAACATAAACCGAAGGGTGGTAATATCCACAAACGGATTCGGCCGGTTGTCCAGCCACAGCGCCGTATCTGCACTGGCTTGATTCACCGCCGTCGAGGCCGAATACTGTAGTTCCACACCCGACTCAGCATAGGCGCTGTTGTAACAATACCCAGGCAACGCTTCTTCATTCAGTTGCAACACCTCGCTCAGCCGCGCGCCACTTTCCAGCGCTTTAAATCGCAGGCGGAACACCGGCGCCGCTTCGCTCAGCATCAGGCTCGTCGCCTGCGCCCATACCACGCGGATTTCGCCTTCGGCTAAATTGAAGGTGCCGAAATCTTCCATATTCAACGGCAAGCCGGTCAGCGGTTCAATCTCCACCAATTGCAACTGCTCCGCATCAAAATACAAGGCAAACTGAAAGGAATTGAGGTCGTCCAACTGATCGGCCCGAAATTCGGCTACGACTTCCGCACCGGCTTGCAGTATCCGGTCCTGCACCCGGAACACCAATGGTTCGCCGGCGCCGAAGTTGGCCGGATTGGCCCAGGTGGTTGCGACGTCGCCCACTTTGATACCTTTAAAATTCTGCCCGCTGACGATGCCACTCACGCCTGTGAGCACAATTTGTTCCGGGAAACCCCAGGGCACGTTCGGGTTCGGGAACGTGTACGCCGCCGGTACGAAACGCCAGGAGGTGTTAAAAATGGCATTAGCCTGCGGGTTGCCCTGCAACACCTGATTGATCAGCGTGGCGTCGAAGGTCGTGATGGAGTTGCTCTTGTTCACGTCGGCGGCGATACGTTTAAAGGGCGCCTGCAACAGTTTGGTATAGGTCACGTGTTGCTGGATCGCCGTGACGTCGGCGCTGGTCAGGCCATTGAGTTTGTTGGTGTTTTTCGTGGGTTTCAGCGTAAAATTGCCGGTTGTGGGCGGAATGGAAATTTCATAGTAGCCGCCAATGTCGCTCTGGTCGTTGCCCGTGGCAGTGCCCGTGAGATTGACGGTGGCGTTTTGTACGCCGCTCGTGCTGTCTTGTTCCCAAAGAATCGTTCCACTAAATACAGTGCCGGTGCTACAGGGTCCGTCAAGGCCGGCGGCGGGCGCCACCCAGTTGGACATCGTGCAGTTCAGGGCAAAATTGGCGAGGGCGCCGTCTGCCTCGTTGGGCGAGCTGTCGGTGAGGACGGTCTCGGTCGGGTTGTTACCCCCGGCAATGCCCTGGTTCATGTTGTAATAAGCCACCAAAAAAGGCTGTGCGCCGGTTAGTTCGCAATTCATGCGGTTCTGGATTTGGGTTTGGCTGAGGGCTGTGCCCCATATTCGCAGTTCGTCCAGGGCCATATTGGCTGCCTCGATGCCCGCCGCGCCGTCGTTTCCAACCCACCGCGCGCCCAAATACCATTGGCTTGGCAATCCGGCCAGTGAAGTCGTACCGGTATAAACGAGCGAGGCATTTTGATAAACTTTCACCGAAGTGCCTTCTTTGACAAAGGCCAGGTGTGCCCATTCGTCCACTGGGACGGAAGTGACGACTTGCCAGCCATCGGGGTAGGTGAGCATCCTGATTTCGCTCCCCCCGCTTTTGGCAGTTTCAAAAACATCGCCGACGACGCTGGTGATGCGGTCATAGTCGTCGTCGGGGGTTTTGGCGTAAAGCCAGTATTCGAGGGTGAAATCGGGGCTGACGGGCAGCGGGGCGAGGGTAACCTGGTCGTCCGTGCCGTCAAAATCGAGGGCTTCGGCGGGCAACAATGTTCCTTCCGGGGCGAATTTTTGGATCCAAAAATCAAAACCGCCCAGACCATCCTCCGTTTTGTCGCCGGAGGTATTGGAATTGGAGATGCCGCCTGCGACGTAGCCGCCATCGGCGGTTGGACGCGCGCTGGTTGGGCTGTCGTAGCCCGTTCCGCCGAAAGTTTTTTGCGAAATGATGTTGCCCGAAGCGCCCAATTTCAGCAGCCAGTTGTCGCCGCCACCCGGCCCGGCTTCGGTCTTGTCGCCGGAAATGCCCGAATCGGAATACCCGGCGACGATATAGCCGCCATCGGCGGTTTGCTGAATAGAAGTGGCGTAGTCTGCGCCGCTGCCGCCGATGGTGTTCTGCCAAACGATGTTGCCACTGCCGTCGGTTTTTACGACCCAGAAATCCCAACTGCCCAGGCCGGCCTCGGTTTTGTCGCCGGAGATACCGGAAAATGACCAACCGCAGAGGATGTAGCCGCCGTCGGCGGTCTGTTGTCCGGGTTCCAAATAGTCGTCGGCATTGCCGCCGATGGTGTTTTGCCAAACGATGTCGCCTGCCGCGTCCAACTTGAGCAGCCAGTAATCGAGGCCACCGTGGCTGTCTTCGGTTTTATCGCCGGAGGTGTTGGAGCCGGACTGGCTGCCGATGACATAGCCGCCGTCGGGTGTTTGCTCTATGGAGCGCGGCACCTCTGTCAGGCTGCCGCCGATGGTATTTTGCCAGAGGATGTTGCCGGAAGCGTCGAGTTTGAGTACCCAGATATCGTCCGCCCCCAAGCCGTCTTCGGTTTTGTCGCCGGAGATGTTTGAGTTGGAGGTTCCGGCGAGGATGTAGCCGCCATCTGTGGTGGGGCTTATTTTGGGGGTGCCCTCGCCGCCGCTGCCGCCGATGGTATTTTGCCATTCGATGTTGCCCGTAGCGTCCAATTTGATGACCCAAAAATCCGCGTCGCCTGAATTGTCTTCGGTTTTGTCGCCCGAAATCGGGGAAGCAGAATGCCCGGCGACGATGTAGCCGCCGTCGGCGGTTTGGCTCAGGTCGGAGAGGGTTTCAGCGGCATTGCCGCCGAAGGTTTTTTGCCAAACGATGTCGCCTGTCGCGTCCAATTTCAGCACCCAGTAATCGCCGGCGCCCCGGCTGTCTTCGGTTTTGTCGCCCGAAATGTTGGAGTTGGAACTGCCGCCCACGATGTAACCGCCGTCGGCGGTGGGCTTGGTGAGGCCGAAGAATTCGTTTCCGCTGCCGCCGATGGTGTTTTGCCACAGGCTGGGGCCTTCGTCGGTCAGGCCGTCGCAGTCGTTGTCGAGGCCGTCGCAGGCTTCGGGGGCGCCGGGGTAGACGGCCGGGTCATTGTCGTCGCAATCGCCCTGGGCGGTGGTGACGCCGTCGGCGTCGGTATCGTCGGCGCTTGTGGTAAAGTTGGCGATGGGGCCGAAACCTGTCCATATTCCGGCGCAGAACGCCTGTATCTGGTAATCGTAACCGGTACCGGCTATTAGATTGGTCAGTGTTTGACTTTGAGTGGTGATATTGAGGCTGATCCAGGTATTGGAGCCTGCCGGTCGGTACTGCAATTCATATTCCGTTGCGCCGCAGTTGGCCCAACTGACGACGGCCGTGGTATTGGTAATATTCGTAACGGAGAGGCCGCCGTTGCAGGCGCCCAAATTTTGCCCATTGTTGCTCTGCCCCTGACAGGCAGGCGCGCCCCAACAAACCAGCGGCGAAACGTGGGTCGAAGTACCACAGATTCCACCCGTTCCGATACCGCCTGTTTCGCTAAATGCGCATGGATTATTGCTGTTGCCACCTGTACCATTTCCACCCGGCGATGTGCAACCGCCATAATTTGCAGGGTCGGCGGCGCCGCCGGAAAGGCCGCCGTTGCCGCTGTTTCCACCGAAACCATTGCCGCCTATGAGGCCGTTTCCACCTATGCCGTGTCCGGCCAACCAACCATTGCCACCATACGTTGGAAAAATCCCACCACTGCCGCCATTACCGCCATCGCCGCCATTACCGCCTATGCCATCGCCTCCTATACCAACATTTCCAATGCTGTTTCCACCGTATCCGGAGCCTCCCTGTCCGCCTTGTCCTCCATTGCCTGCAAAAACCCCATTAATGAGAGCATTGCCACCGAGGCCGCCTTTTCCGCCATCTCCGCCAATGCCATTTCCGCCGTTGGTACCATCCCCGCCTGTACCATTTCCCCCAGCACCGGCAGTGCCACCGGAATAAGATTCTGCTCCTCCGTTTCCACCATCTCCGCCATTTCCACCTGTTCCAATGCCCCCATTTCCACCGTTTCCGTTCCCGCCGTTATTCCCGCTGCCGCCGGGGCCGCCCAAAAGATCGGGCAAAACTGAACCGCCCGTACCGCCATTCCCACCTTTGCCACCTGTACCGTTTCCATTGGTACTCGTGCCTGATCCTCCGTGGCCTCCATTACAACCGTTGCTAAGCACATTATTGGCAAATGGAATTCCTGCGCCGCCGTCGCCGCCATCACCGCCGGTCACATTTCCCGATCCTGAATTATTTGCCCCGTTTGTTCCTTCTGAACAAGATAGAAATGCATCCCCGCCATCGCCACCGTTTCCGCAGCCCAAACCGGCCTCGCTGCCGCCGTCGCCGCCGTTCCCGGCAAAAAAATCGGCGGAAATGGTTGTTTTTTGAAAAATATCAGTCAAAACGGCCAGATTGCCGCCGCGCCCGCCGGAGCCGCTGCCGAAACCGCGTCCGCCGTTGCCGACCCGGGTTTTCCCTTCAAACACTATTTTTTTGGCAAAAAGCAACAGCGAGCCGCCGCCACCACCCTGCCACGATCCGGTTTTACCAAAAGCGCGCAGCAGCGTGGCGGCGCCCAGGTGCGAGAGCAGCAGGGCCGGATTGTTGGGTACTTCCGCTGCATCCAGCCCGTTGCCGCCATCGCTGAGCGCGATAGCGCCGCGCACAAAAATGGTTCCGCCGGAGCCGACACTGAGGTTTTGCCCATTCCGGTTGCTGTTCCGGATCATCTCACCCAGAATGCTGCCGTCTATGGTCACATCGCCTTCGCTCCAAATCAGGAGGTCGTTTTTCAACACGAGCGATTCGGTTTTAGGCACTTGAAAATTCGGGACGCGGAATTGGCCGCCGTTCGACAAGTCCGTTTTTGTCGGGCTGTCGCAGGGCGTATCGTATGTGCGCTCCTCAAAATCCTGAAGTGTTTTCATTTGTGCCTGCATACGCTCCGGCAGTGCGATTCGGCCGGTTAGGATGCGCTCATCGGCGATGCGGAAATAGTCGGGGAGGCTTTTTTGGGCATATATCTGGCCGAGAAGGCTGAATGCCAGTATGAGGAAGAAAACCTTTTTCATGTTGAAAAAAGATTGGTTGTTAAAAAATGGAGTGGTTTGCAAAGACAGGTGGCCGTTCGTGCTGCCTTATTTTTTTCCCGCTTCCGGATTGAGATACGCCATGACCGCCTGGATTTTCCATTGGCCGTTCTGCCAAACTAAAACGCGGTGCTCCCGGGATTTGGAAATTTTACCGTCGCTCGCAGTCAGCATTTGGTCGTACATGACAAAGGCTAAGTTGCCCCTGACGGTGAACTTGAAATTGTCTATGGAAAGTTTGTCGGTGTATTTGCCGCGCTTGGAAAAATCGGTTGCCATGTCCACCGAAATGGATGCCCAGCCGACTGTGTAGCCGAAAGTGCCGTCTGCATTGTTCCAGACGAGGGTCTCGTTTTCATCTTGCAGGTGCTGGGCGGACCATTTTGCGGTATCGGCATCGAGGTATGCCTGTGTTTCGTCGCGCAGCACTTTTTTGATGGCCTCCAATTCTTCGGGAGTATCGAATTTTTGGGTCGCGGTGTAGGTGAGCACTGTGATGGTCCATTGCCCGCCCGTTTTTTCGAGGCACCGGATTTCGGTTGTGCGCCGGTTCTTTACGCCAAATTGTGGGATAGAAAGCGCCTGGTCGTAGGTGGCCCAGGCTACGTTGCCCGACACGCGGATATTCCAGTTAGTTCGTTCTACCGAGATTTTGATGCCGTCGGGAAATTCTTTGACCCAGGCAGCATCAGCCAGTTCTTGTTTCCAGCCTCGCGTGATGCCGGCGCTGCCCGACTCATGGCCGATGTTCAGGCTGTTTTCCGTGTGGGTGCGCGTGGCCGACCATTGTTCGAGGTTGGCCGCAAAATAGGATTCGGTTTCGCGCGCGATCACGGCTTTGACGGCGGCTTCTTCGGCGTTGGTTTGGGCGCCGGCATGAAGTCCGGCGAAAAGCAAAAAAGACAGGAGGAGAATGTTGTTTTTCATAATGAAACTGACGTTGGGTTGGTGAAAACTCTTGGACAAATTTCCAGGAATCCAACCCAGGTCTGTTTCACATGATGATGTGAGAAAAGTTGAGGGCGTTACCTACGTCAGTGGGGTCCGCCACCGCACCACTGTCCCCCGCCCCGGTTCCGACTCAATTTCCGCCACCCCGCGCAGGGCTGCGGCCCGGGTTTTCAGGTTGCGCAGGCCGTTGCCCCCTTCGGTGCTTGCCGGATCGAAGCCCACGCCGTCGTCGCGCACTTCGAATACCACTGCGTCGCGCTCCCGATAGACGCGAATCGCTGCCGAGCGGCAACGGGCGTATTTGGCGAGGTTGTTCAGGCTTTCCTTGAACATCAGGAACAACTGCCGGTGTACTTCCGGGGCCAGTCGAAACGAAACGACGGCGGGGTCGATGTCGAATTTCAGCGACACCTCCTGCCCGTCGAGCAGGCGCAACGCGTTTTGGCGCACCCGGGCGAGCATTTTTTCCAGGTTATCGTTTTCCGGGTTCATGGTCCAGATCAGGTCGCGCATGTCCTCCACGAGGCGGCTGCTTTGGGTAGACACCTGTTCCAGCACGGCGCTCATTTTTCGGGGGTCGCCGGAGCGGGCGGCGGTAAACGCGCTCAGCCCGAGGCTGCTGATTTCGCTGCCGAGGTCGTCGTGCAGGTCGCGGGCCAGATCGGTGCGCAGGGCGAGTACGTCCTGCCGGCGGCGTTTTTTGAAAAACCAGAACAGCCCGGTAAGCGCAGCCAAAGAAAGGCCGGCAATGGCCCAACGCCCCCAACGCTCCCGGCTGATTTGCAGGTTTTGGAGGGCTATTTCGGCAGATTTTGCTTTATTTTCGGCGGAAGTTTGTCGGTTTTCAGCATCAAGGGCGGCGTTTTGGAGGGTTTTTTCCCGCTCAGACATTTGGAGTGCGAACAGGTTGGCTTCTTGTTTTTCGGCTTCCAGTTGGCCGGCGAGCAGTTGGCGGTTTTGCTCGGCGAGGCGGAAACCGGTTTGCAGTTTTTCGTTTTGGAGGTTGAGCACGTCCAGTTCGCGGAGCGAAAGTAAGCGGTCTTGCTCGGCGCGTTCTTTGTGAAAACGGAATTCGGTTTCGAGCACGGCGAGCTGTACGCGCTGTTCGTTGTTGTTCATGGAGTCCGTCAATTCCTGAAAGCGTTTGTAGGCATTATAGGCTTTTTCCCAAAGACCATACTGCGTATAAAATGCTTGGAGGCCGTTGCGCGAAAGGGCACGGAGCTGCAATTGTTCGGGATTTTTGTCCGTCAGGTCCACCGCTTCCAGGAGGTAGGCTTCGGCCTTTTCCGGTTCGTTTTGCATTTGATACACCTTGCCATAGGCCCGCAAACAATTGAGGATGTCTGGCAGGCTGTTTATTTTTTGGGCCAAAGGGTATGCCTCAGCCAGCAGTTCCAATGCTTCGGAATAGTGCTCGTTGAACGCCGCGCAAAGTGCCGAAGAAGACCATAGGCTGGTTTTCAGAAACAAGTCTTTGCTTTCTCCGAACGCTGCCCGCGCCTGTTGGAGGTGTCTATACTGAATGTCGAATCGGTCTTGCATAGCGGCAGATTTGCCCAGTATAAAAAGTGCTTGGGCTTCATTGTATTTATCGCCGAGGCTACGGCTCAAATCGAGGGACTTTTGCGCAAAAGGCTCTGCGCCTTCCCATTTGCCTACATTCAAGAGTTCATTGGCCATGGCGCCGTACCCCAGCTGTCTGTGCGCGGTATTGCCATTGCGCTCTGCCACTTCGATGGCTTTGGCGAGCGGCGCAATGCATTCCTGATCCCGCCCCATGTTGCTGAGTGTGACATACAGGTTGTAATTGATCACGAAGCCTTTGCCGGTGCAGCCGTTTTTTTCATATACGTCTACCGATTTTTGGTTCCAAACCAGCGCCTTCTCGTAGTCTTTTTTGCGGTTCAGCGCACCCCCCTTTTGGGAATACACACCCGAAAGTTGGCACCAGTTTTTCGACTTTTCCGCTATAGCCTGTGCCGTGTCGTACAACAGAAGCGCCTCGTCTATGCGGAAGCGGCGGTTTTGGGCAAAACCTTTGTCCCGGTAACATTCGATAAGACAAGTGGCGCAACCCGATTTTTGGGCGAAGAAACATTCTTTTGTAATGAGGTTTTCCGCAGAGTCGAGGTTGGCATTAAAAAATTCATAAGCCATCGCATTGTACAGCATGGCCCGCGCGGAGTCGTTTTTTTCTAAAAAAATACGCTGCTGGAGCGAGTCCGTCAGACGGGTATTTTGGGTGAAAAGGCGCTTGGGCAAAAGGCATAAAAGCAACAGGCAAGCGAGCGAAGTGGCGAGGCGTTTCATCCGGTCGAATTGTTTGCCTCAAAGATAACCGCTTGCTTCAAACAATTTGCTCCCGTATTGCTTTCACCACGGCCTCGCTCACCGAGTGTACCTGCAATTTGGCGTACACCCCGGTAATGTGCGTGCGCACGGTGTTGATGCTCACGTTCATTTCGGCGGCGATCATTTTGTAGGAAAGTCCGTCGACAAGGTGCGCCAACACCCGGCGTTCTTTTTCCGTGAGATCGTACTGCGCCGCGAGTTTGAAGCCCGCGCGGGAGTACAGTTGCAGCACTTTCCGGGCAATGACCGGCGTCATCGGCGCGCCGCCGTCGAAGAGTTCGTGGATGGCGGCCAGCAGCCGCTCGGGCAGCGTGTTTTTAAGCAGGTAGCCGTTGGCGCCGAGACATACGGCGTTGAACACTTTGTCGTGGTCGTCGAAAATGGTCAGCATCAGGGCGGGAATGTCCGGGAAATGCTGTTTCAGCAGGTAAAGCCCCTGCAGGCCGTCGACGTGAGGCATGTCGATGTCCAGCAGCACCAGATCGGGTCGCAACTCTTCCACTTGCTCCCGGATAAACCGGCAGTCAGCATAACCGCCCACGACCTGGAAATCCGGATCGCTCCGAAGCAGTTCCACGAGGTTGAGCCGGAACGGTTGACTGTCTTCGTAAATCAGTATGCGCCGCATGGGTATTTTTTGGGTCAAAAATGGGGTTTGTTGGCGGTATTCGGTTCACATGATTATGTGAAAGAAGCGGGAGCCGCACTTTTTGCCTAAATGGAATAAAAGAGACGGTGGAAAAAACTGAAATTATAAACATGAGTCATCCCGGATTTTTCAGCGTGAAAGACCTCGGAGAGGTCAAATATTTGTAGAAATGCCCCGGAAAGGCGTTATCCGACCTCGGAGAGGTCGAACCAACACGAATAGGCAAATAACATTCGACCTCTCCGAGGTCGTTGTATTCTCTCAAACCACTGATCTACAAATATTTGACTTCTCCGAAGTCATTTGAAAAATTCGGGATGACTCATGTTGAATGAATCTAATAAATACTATGCTCACTTTTTAACCGCCAGCATCTTCCGCACTATACTCCCCTGTTCCGTCACCAACTCTGCAAACAGCACGCCGCTCACACCAGTCAGACACAGCGTTTCTATCTGTAAGCCGGCTGCATAGAATTTCTTCTGTGAAAACAACAGGCGACCTACAACATCCGTAACCCGCAATTCCGCCTCGCCGTATTCCGGTAACACAAAACGCAGCGTAGTCACATCCACAAACGGATTCGGCCGATTGTCCAGCCACAGCGCCATATCTGCACGGGCTTGATTCACCGCTGTCGAAGCCGAATACCGCAGTTCCACGCCCGACTCAGCATAGGCGCTGTTGTAACAATACCCCGTCAATGCCTCCTCGTTCAGCCGCAACACCTCGCTCAACCGCGCACCACTTTCCAGCGCTTTAAACCGCAGGCGGAACACCGGCGCCGCTTCGATCAGCATCAGGCTTGCTGCCTGCGACCACACGACGCGGATTTCGCCTTCGGCTAAATTGTACATCCCGAAATTTTCCATGGAAACCGGCAAACCGCCGGCTGATTCTATTTTTACCAATTGCAACTGCTCCGCATCAAAATGCAGGGCAAACTGAAAGGAGTTGAGGTCGTCCAACTGATCGGCGCGAAATTCGGCTACGACCTCCGCACCGGCTTCCAGCACCCGGTCCTGCACCCGCAGCACCAATGGTTCGCCCGCGCCGAAGTTGGCCGGGTTGGCCCACGTGCTTGCGACGTCGCCTAATTTAATACCTTTAAAATTTTGCCCGCTGACGATGCCACTCACGCCCGTGAGGTTGATTTGTTCGGGAAAACCCCAGGGCACGTTCGGGTTTGGGAAGGTGTATGCCGCCGGCACGAAACGCCAGGAGGTATTAAAAATGGCATTGGCCTGGGGGCTACCCTGCAACACCTGGTTGATCAGCGAAGCATCGAGGGCCGTGATCGAATTACTTTTGTTCACGTCGGCGGCGATCCGTTTGAAGGGTGCCGGCAACAGGACTGCGCTCGTCACATGTTGCTGGATGGCTGTGATGTCGGCTGAGGTGAGGCCGTTGAGTTTGTTGATGTTTTTAACCGGTTTCAGCGTGAAATTGCCCGTCGTGGGCGGAATGGCAATTTCATAGTAGCCGTTGATATCGCTCAAGTCGTTGCCACTGGCGACCCCGCTGAGGTTGACGGTGGCGTTTTGTACGCCGCTCGTGCCGTCGTGTTCCCATTTGATGGTACCGCTGAACACCGTATTGGTGTTGCAGGCGCTTACGGTAACGGTGAACGTACATCCGGATGTCAGATTTGCGCCGTCGGTGACCGTGTACGTCACGGTAGTCAGCCCTTGCGCAAAAATCAACCCACTTGCCTGGCCGTTGCCGGCGCCGGTA
>CAUJEY010000049.1 GCA_963169325.1 Bacteroidota bacterium | reverse complement strand
CCGTAAAAAAAGACCGGGTAATAGTAGAGCCCCTTTACTTTAATCCGGCAGTCGTATTGGATACGAATGTTGTAGCAGCGGCAATAAAACCGTTTGGGGCATTTTTGGGGTTGAAGGCGGAATACTTCGTTTGAGGGTTTTATACCATAAGGCTTTGTATTCAGGTAAGCAGGAGCCGGGACGCCGCGAGATGATGTCACTCTTTTGTTCGTTAACCAAAATAAAGAGCATCTCCCCCAACTCACGCCGGAAAAGATGCCCAATATATGATAGTAATACTGCCAGTTGCTCTTTCTATTTATACAAATGGCGCCCCGACTATGAATACGATGCTTAATAATGATAGAACACCGTTGACAGTACACCTGCCTCAAAAGTCGTTTTGCTCGCCGGGAGCCCCTGCTGGTTATAGGTGTAGGTATAAGTAGTCACCTGCGTCGGCGCCTTGGCCAGCAGGACGGTCATTTTACCCGGGTTGTTGAATTGCCACCTGATTTGGGGCAGGTAAGGCGTGCGCAACATCCAGCTGGTGGTGTTCATTTTGTGGTCAAAGTCACTGTAAAGAATGGTTTGGTACCATTCAAATGGCTTGTCGGCCGGGGCATTGACGGGTTGCATATAACTCTCCACTTTATTCAGGTTTCCCTTTTCGTCGTAGCCGAACACCGACCTGGTGGTGGTGATCGCGCCGGTAGCGAGGCTGACCGTCCGGCGGTTTTCCTGCGCGATGCGGCCGTTGCTGGTCGTGAAGGTTACTTCTTCCCTGACCAGCCCACTGCCGGGTATGATCTGTTGAACTTTTTCTATCCGGTCGCCCTGGTAGAAATATTTCGTGACCGGTCCATCCGAGGCTTTCACTTCGGCGAGTTTGTGCTGGGGGTCATACTGGAAATCGGAAGTGATCTTGCGAATATGACTGGGGTCGCCCTGAACAGACTGCCATTGCGCGTACCGCTGCGCCACTTGGCCCTGCGCATTGTAGGTGAATCGCACGTAGTCGGTTTCCGACCAGGTGAACCCCTTTAACAGGGCGTGGGCCGGCAACGGGTTGGGCCATTTTTGCTGCGGTGGAATTTCATTGCCTTCCTCCACCATTTCAGGCGTGGTGGACTGGCCGATTTCCGGGCCGTCCTGAAGATGAGCCGGTGTTACGAGGGGAGCAGGTTCTTCCAGGAGTTCGGGCTGACAGGCCACGAAGCCGGTTGCGAAAGCAAGGGCCAGAAGGACTGCTGAAAAAGCTTGTGTTTTCATAATTACCAATTTTGGTTGTTTTTGAATCAAGTGTATGGCGTTTCGCCTCGACAAAAGTGCCGGCCAACAGCCTTCCCGGCCAAAAATGGTTGGATGAATGCCCTAAACAGGGTGATGAGTGGAGGATTTTGGCGCCTGATGACGACACATCTGAATGTTATCGAGCCACAGCGGCCAATTTTTTTGGGGGTGATGGGCAGGTAGGCGGAACATACCGGTTTGCGGAGTGAAAAAAGTCACCTAAAAAATGATAAATCGGGAAATCGTTGCAGATATGAAAACGGCTTAATCTGATGGCTATGGGGGTTACACTTTTAAAGCATCCAACTTAACCCCGATCACCTTACGTTCCGCCGGTAGTGTCGCCAATTGTAATGCTTTTTCATACGCCGGCTTCGCAGCAACCGGATCATTGTTCCGCGCATAAAAATCGCCCAGCGCGGCGTGGTACAGATGGTGCGTTTCCAGTTCCCTGATTTGAAGCAGTGCCTCAATACCCGCTTTAGCGCCGTTTGAATAGCCCAGCGCAATAGCCCGGTTGAGCGCCAGGAAAGGGGAGGGGTTGATTTTCTGCAACAGGTCGTAGCAGTAAAAAATGGACTTCCAGTTGGTCTCTTCAAATTTCGGCGCGGAGGCGTGGTACGAGGCAATGGCCGCTTCAATATGGTATTCGCAAATTTCGCCCCCAACGGCCGAGCGGTTCAGGTGTTCGTAACCTAAGGTAATGAGCGCGCGGTTCCAGCGGCTGCGATCCTGTTTTTCGAGTAAAATGATATCGCCGGCCGCGTCTAATCGCGCATCGAACCGGGAAGTATGAAAACACATCAGGGCTTGCAGGGCGTGGGTTTTAGGCAAATCGCCTGCGGGATGCCGGCAAAGCAAATCGCCAAGCCGCAGGGCCTCCTCGCAGAGATCGCGTCGGATGACCGATGCTTCGGAAGCCGATTTATATCCCTCGTTGAACAGCAGGTAAACGGCCTGCAACACTGCGTCGAGCCGGGGCGACAATTCTGCGCCGGAGGGCACTTCGAGCGACAAATTTTCCTGCCTGATTTTCTCTTTCGCCCGGTACAGCCGTTTGGCAATGGTTTCTTCCGGCAATAAAAAAGCGGCGGCAAGTTCCCGGACACTCAAACCGCACAGCGTACGGAGCATCAGCACCAACTGCGATTCGGCGGGAATAGCCGGATGGCAGCAGGCAAACATCATGCGCAGCTGCGCGTCCTCAATTTCCGTTTCGAGAAAAAAAGCGTCTAACCATTGCTCCGGCGGGCTATTGCGGGTGGCTTCACCGGCGAGATTCGGCGCGATGTTCGACCGGAAATTGCGTTCCCGCCGCAAAAAATCGATGGTTTTGTTTTTGGCGGTGCGGTACAGCCAGGCGCGCGGCTGTTCGGGCATGCCCCGCAATTTCCAGGTTTCCAGGGCTGCCAGCAGGGTTTCCTGTACAATGTCTTCGGCTACCTCCACTTGCGACAAACCGAACAATTTCACCAAAACCGAGAGCATCTTCCCCGACTCATGCCGGAAAAGATGCTCTATGGATAATTGTAGTTCGGTGTTTTGTTGCATCCGGTTATTCAAAAACCATGAGTTTGCGCACTTCAACCGAGCCGTCGATTTCAAAAACGGGGCAACCTTTGGAGTGTTCCAGCGCTTCTGCTTCGCTGTCGGCATGCATAAGCAAATATCCGCTCACCAATTCCTTACTTTCCACATAAGGCCCGTCAGTGACGACTTTTTTAGAACCCGTGACGATTTTGCCGGTCGCTTCCAGCGCATCGGAGCCGATTAGTTTGCCCTGCGCGGCAATGCCACCGATCCAGCTGTTCCATTTATCCAGTTCGGCCTGCATTTGTTCGGGCGACATGTTGGCGTAAGCGTCTTCGCTCACAGGGGTGTTGCGGAAAATCATCATGTACTTGTCCATTGCTCAATAAATTTTTTGTGAAAAATGATGGTTTTGTGTGCTTAAAATCAAACACGTCCCGAAGACGAATGGAAGGACAAGGATCGGACAAAAAGGGGGCAGTTTTTTTTGAAGATTTATCCAGGCCAGTTTATCCGGGAGTTTTTCTCCCCCCAAAGGCAGATTAATGAGTCTGTACTTTTTACCGGCAGAAGTAGTGACAGGGCATTTTTTCGATAAAATTGTCACAAAGTAAGGGCAAATTATGTGAAAACATGGCATAACGTCAGGGCAAGTGTTTTTAACCCGACTTTTTTTTAAGCAGCCTTAAGGAATGGAGCACCGAAGGAAATTCCAATATTTAACGGACTTTTCCCATCATTGACCGTTAAATAATTTGATGTCATATAACTTTAATAACCGCGTGGTAATTTTGGGGCAGCGATCCATTTCAATATATTGAGTAACTCAACTATTTGACACTTAAAATCTCAGTTTGATCACTTATGGAAAAATTTTCACTTTTCGATCTGCTTTCTTTTGCCCTCCCCGGCAGCGCTTCAATGGTACTGGTTTATTGGGCAACCATAAATACCACTGATATGCGCATGTTACCCTTGGAATTGCCTGATGCACTGCTTGTTGTTATTCTGGTAATGTTGGCCTATTTCATTGGGCATGTTATTAATGAACTTGGTATGCGTTTGGAGCCAAGATTGGGTGCAATGCCGAAGTCATGGGTACATGTCTTGCAAAATAATCCAGGCCTGGCACGAAATCTCAATGAAATATCAGAAAAAGTGTTCGGTTCGACATTTCTTCTTGAAAATGGAGCGATAGATGCAGATCGGAGCGACATTTTCTATGATCAGGCCTTCAACATATTGGAGGTTAATGAAAAGTTGGAAAAGATTCGGATTCTGCAATCCCAGTATGTGTTTTTTCGTAATGCCGTGGTGGTATCGGCATTGGGTTTGCTGTGTTTTGGCACCGTATTAGTTACACGTTTGATAGAAGGTTATAATTTGAGTAACTCTTTGGCATTGTTTGCGCTATTTGGTATGATATTTTCAGGTATTGTCATAAAGGTATCCCGCCATCTTTCGATCAAACGCCGTACAATGAAAATGAGCGCTACCCTCCATAATTTCTATGCCTTTTATATCTCTGAAACCAAACTTAAAAAATAAATAAAAGATGAAAAACACACCAACAGCCAAAAGGATGACACACTCCGAACCAACTCAAAAAGAACTCTTTACCGGAGGTAAATCTGCCGAATTTGCCGTATTTTTTAATATTGCTTTTACCAAGCTCTTTCGAACAATATACTATTGGCAAGAAGGGCGAATTGAGTTTGATGAGAATAAATTGGATGCCAGGTACAATCCGCTCATTGACCAATTTGGTGCCGGGCAAATTGCCAACGACCTTTCCGACGAGATTTATAGTAAGTTGAGAAGTTACATCTGGAAGGGATATCTGACCGAACGCAACTCCTCGGGTTACGTGTTGGAGGCTAAAGACCGCAAAATGATCCGCCAACTGATCTGCAAACTACGTGCGCTGCGGGACTTCCATTCGCATATCTACCATGACAATGCGGAATTGACTTTTCCGAATGAATTGAAGCAGTTCATTGTTGATTTGCACAATGATGCGATGTACGCTTTTACCGAAAAACACCCCGAAGAAGTTTCATTTTATCAGAAAAACCTGCTCAAGCACCCGCTTTTCGATAAAGAGAGTCGTATTACTCAGGAAGGCCGAACCTTTTTTTTAAGCCTTTTCCTGACTTCCGGAGAGGTAAGCCGTTTGTTACAACAAAGACGCGGCAGTAAGAAAAATGATGAATTGAAATTTCGTATCAAACATTATATCTATCGCTATTATGCCCATCGTGATGGCGCAGCCCGGAAATATTACAACCTCGAAGAGGATTTGCACGATACCCTGCCACCAGAGGAACTGGAAGAGTTACTGTTTGCGCGGCAGTTTTACAAACTGAACGCCCAGGTGAACGGCATACCTCCCTTTTTGCATGATACCGATCTGTTTCCATTGTTTTTTAAAAATGAACAAGGCGAACACACCCTTTGCGAAACCGTGCAGGATTTGACAGCCTTCTGCGTGCAACAAAACCTGGGCGCCGTATTTCAGTTTGAACCTGCGTTCAACAAACAACAAGAAGAAAAACGGGGAGTTATCAGCATCAGAATGCGCGATAATGCAAACCATGAATTTCACCTGAATCGCAGTGATTTTCATCGACTGGTGCTGGATTTAATTCGGATGGAGGAGGCTGAAATCGTGTCGCGCATGCAGTTTTTCCTTGCGGAACGGGAAGTACTGCTCAATGCATTAGCGGAAACCCATCCCCACATGCACCTCGGTATGAATGGCGAAACGCCTATTACATTGCTGGATTATGAAGAATATAAACTGCGCGGCGACCGGCGCCTGAAAGAAGGTTTTGTTGAATGGCTTATGGCTTTTGAAAACCGTCACAAGAAAGAACCTGACCTTCGTAAAAAATTGCTTGAAAACTTAAGGGGTGCACCTATCGAACTGCGGCATTTCGATCTTTACCAGGGAGCTGACCAGCGGCCCCGAACCACCGACAGATTCTTAGAATGGTGTGTAGAGTGCCTGATTGATTTTGATATTACACCCAATTGGTATTGGGCCTTTGAATCCTTTCAAACGATATTAAAAACCGACCTCGAAACCGGAAAGACAAAACATGTGTTGCGAAAAATTATCCGGTTTTTTCCTAAAAAGCCGGCCGAGGGCAATTTCCGGCTTTGTATCGACAGCGACCATATCCTTGTAAAAGTGTCCGATCAAATGTCCGACCGACCTTTTTCATTGGGGGCGAATGCGTTGCGCAATCTGATGATCACCATGATCGGTAGAAAGGATGGCCACAAGGCGAACTCATTTATTCAACAATTGCTCGGCGACCTGCAAACCGAATTGAATACCATCGAAAGCGCTATCAAATCCGGAGCGGAATTTGACCTGAGTTCGCTAAAGCTTTTAGATAAGACTACTTTGCCCGAAGTGCTACTCCTGCAACTCAATGACGCGGAAACCCTGGGCATGCAAATGGCGTGGAAACAAAAAACCATAAAGCGTCTATCCTATATTATCGACCGGCTGGAAACGCTTCAATCGGATAAAACACATACAAGCCGCGCAAAGAAAAATGAACAGATTATGCGGTGTTACCAGTTTTTTGACTGGGATCCCAAATTCTTGCGACAAAACGAGTATCAGCAATTGAGCATTTTCCATTACAGCCTGGAACGGATTACTTACCTCGAAGATAAAATGTATGAGGCTAAAGATCGCAAAGATAAACGCACGGCTCGCGACATGGAAAAGCAACTCATCTACTACTACACACTTTTGAAAGATATTCGGCGCGAAAACCGCAACCGCATCCCCAAAGCGGTTGATGAGGTATTGCGTAAAGCCACCGGTCTCGATGATCTGCTCGCCCGAACGATCGAATTTACCCTCGAATTGCTCAAAAAGTGGCAAAATACGATGCACAACGGCTCCGAACATCACCAAATGGAGATCGCTCAACGACTTAAAATCAAACAGACCGGCATAACCAAAACAACCGGCACATTTCCCGTCCATATCCCGTTCAGCATACATCCCATTTTGGTGTTGAAAGCTTTTCATGCAAAAAAAGGCACCGACCTGACACTTTTTAGCCTTTCCAAACAAATCCGGGATAACACTGCCCTCACAGGCGCGTTGCGGAGCGAAAATTACGATACTGCCAGCTATACGGCTCTGCTGACCCAATTGCCCGCAAACGTACAAAAAGCCTTGAAAAAGAAAATCACCGGAGCGCGCGATCGTGCCTTGTGCCAGGATGCGATACTGTGGTTTATTGCAGGCCGCTACTTCGAACGGGTCAGTCCCAACGTAAGGATGACACTCACCGGGCACAAAGATCAGTCATTGCCTGCCCGGGTAGGTAGCCTGCGTCAAAGTATGCTGCACATCCCGATTACCCTTAGCGATGGGCGGGTCGTTCGGGTACAACTCTATTTTCATCAGCTGGACGACACCTTGTTTGTTGAAAGTAAGGATATGCTCACCAAGGTGGTGGAATATATCTACCGCCGGCGCATGGAAGAGCCGGATAAATACAAAGACGTTGCGGATTATTTGCTGACTTACGGTGAGATCGTGAAAGAGATGGCGCGTATTCAAAATGAAACGGCCGTCATTGCCCGGCGCCTGCTCGAATGGGAAAAAAGCATCGTGGATAGCATGAGTGAGCCACAGATCATTCAAAACCTGGAAGGGATAACCCTTCGACGTATAGGATTCAACAAGATATGCACCCATGCAGCCTTGCCGGAAGTAGATGCACAATCTTTGCGCGAGCTTCGCAATCATGTTTTTCATCAAAAAATACCCGTGACTTTTACCTTTCAGACCAAAGTACAAAATGCCGTTATCGAGCAATATCTTGGGAAAATAGAATTCAAAAAGGATACTTCACAATGGGAAATATAAACGAGACAACACTCTTTTTTCTGGAAGTTTTGTACACAAAGCAAATAAAACCAGTTGTTTACAAGGATGTGTGGTGTGAAATCCCTTGTTTTGAAGGGTAGGTACACCCTTGTTCTAATGACTCTATGAAATAATTAAGGTGTGAAATCCCTTGTTTTGAAGGGTAGGTACACCCACGAACTCGAACGATATATCCGCGAACGTGGTGTGAAATCCCTTGTTTTGAAGGGTAGGTACACCTGAACCGTTCGGTAATATGCCGGATTTCCAGGTGTGAAATCCCTTGTTTTGAAGGGTAGGTACACCGCTTCTTTGAGTGTTAAAAATTCTAATTGTGGTGTGAAATCCCTTGTTTTGAAGGGTAGGTACACCAGGATCACTTAGTACTACTTCGGGTCTTATGGTGTGAAATCCCTTGTTTTGAAGGGTAGGTACACCGCTTCGGCAAAGTCCTTTTCCTTCCCGATGGTGTGAAATCCCTTGTTTTGAAGGGTAGGTACACCGTCTCTTTGTCCATTTCCTGTTTCAAGTCGGGTGTGAAATCCCTTGTTTTGAAGGGTAGATACACCCATCTGAAATACTGTGTTACAAGCCGCAACGGTGTGAAATCCCTTGTTTTGAAGGGTAGGTACACCACTTCGTATGCCGTGATTAGATTTGCCATTGGTGTGAAATTCCTTATTTTGAAGGGTAGGTACACCTCTTGTTTCCATATATCAAGATAAGTTCTTGGTGTGAAATCCCTTGTTTTGAAGGGTAGGTACACCAACGAGGTCTAAAGCGTGGTTGCTTAAAGAGGTGTGAAATCCCTTGTCTTGAAGGGTAAGTACACCATGCGATTCGTACAGATCTTTGGGAAGATGTATATTCCGGTCCGATACTCCGGAATAAACAGGAAGATCGGTGTGAAATCCCTTGTTTTGAAGGGTAGGTAAACCATACCAAGCATCATTAAGATTACAGTTTGGGGTGTGAAATCCCTTGCTTTGAAGGGTAGGTACACCGGGGATTACTAAATTGTAAGTTTGGTTGAAGGTGTGAAATCCCTTGTTTTGAAGGGTAGGTACACCGTAATTGTGCTGTGTTCATAGTGTGTGTTGGTGTGAAATCCCTTGTTTTGAAGGGCAAATCCACCCACGAGCCTGTGAAAAGACGGGATATGAGGCGTGAAACCCGTTGTGTTGGGCGGTAGGTACGCCCGTGTGTAGCTCAGGATGTCAGGGGGCATGGGGGTGAAATCTGTCGTTTTGGATAGCAGGTACACCCGGTTACTTGTGTTAACATGCTCACTTCCAGGTGTGTAAGCTGTTGTTTTGAACAGCGGGTACATCAAAAAAAACGCCTGTTATCCGTAAGTCTGGATAACAGGCGTTTATGTTTTTCAGGATGAATGAGCTGCTCCTATGACGACTTTTCCGCCGCAATCGCTTTGAGAGTTGCCTTCAACAACCCGTAAAATTTCTCATTGATCGTCATTGATGTCATTGGGGGGCTGCCCAATGACGACTAATGACACAATGTCGCCCAATGACGATTAATGACGAACAATGACGACTAATGACGATTAATGCCCCCCAATGACCTAATGACGATTCCCCACCCTGACCACCTGCCACGACCGCACCGGATGCCCATTTTTATAGGCAGGCTCCCAGAAACCCAGCCAGCCCAGTACCTGCAATGCTTTCTCGTCAAAAGGCGCGCCGATACCCTGCACAAGTGTTGTGTTTCTGGTGTTTCCGTCCTCCCAGATGTCTACCCGGACCAGGATTTCGCCCTCCGGTATTTCGGTTTTATAATTGGGCCAACGCAACAACAGATGTTCCGCTATACTTCTCTGCCCGGTTTTATAGATGGCCGGGCTGTCGACTTCTGTGGGGCCATATAGGGTATCGTAATTGGCAGGTGGCAGTATCCCGGGATTTTTGAGTGGGTCCTCTTTGGTGAGGATGATCTGGTTTTCCCGATAGCGGATCAAATAGGGAGCCCCTTGCCGGAAGCACAGGTAGCGCCGGAAGCGCATCCGGCAAGGCTGATTGCAGATACTGGGCGGATTACACTGGAATTGTTCCAAAAATTTTTTGGCCATCGCCGAATGTTTTTCCGAAGGACTGCGGATAATGGCGATTTCGCCGGCAGTTTTGTCTTTTCCCATGATAAAACTTACTTCCACCACGCTGCCATCGAAATCGAGAGAATCCGTATCCGGTCCTAATATGCCCCGCGCGGAATACAGCGCGGGTTTGTCTTCGGCCAATACATTGGAATAAAAGCGTGATTGCGGGTAATGCAGTTCGCCCTCTTCATACACCTTATCGGAGGTTTTGAACACATTGGGATCAGGGCAAAACGGGTAGGTACGTTCCAAGCGGTGTGCATAAACGGAATCGAAGGCCTGGGCAGGAATCCAGGCCTGTTTCATCCCCATTAAGCGCAATATTTCCGCACCGCAACCGTAGCCGATATCGTGTTTTAGTTCAATATCCGTCAACCGGCCGTCGGGTTGCACGGTGAAGCCCACCACCACGTCCCCCTGCGCCCCTGCCGCGCGCGCGGCTTCCGGGTATTGTTTTTTGCTGGCCAGTGAATCCTCCGGGTAATAACCCATGAATACCGGCTGGGAAGGGAAATTGATATTTTTGTAATCTTCCTGAGCAAGGTCCGAGAGGGTGGAGTAGTTCCAGATGTCGAGGCCGCCCTCCCTGACCTCGACGTTGCGCAGGTCATGGTGAAAAAAGAAATACAAAATCATCATCTGCCGCACGGAATGGCCGTTAGCCTCGGCAGAATTCCATCGTACCGCGTCCAGGGCACGGCTCACCGCTTCGGTGAAATCCGGGCCGGGTGTTTCAAAAACGCGAAAATCGGAGGCGCTGCCGTCGGGTTCCACCACAAAAGATAAGATCAGTCGGTTGCCCGCCGGCCGAATGGACGTATCTGCCGGATAGATTTGAGTTGTTCTGAAATACTTATAAAATTCTACGGGACCGCCGGGAAAACCGGCCGTTTTGGACAAGTCCCAGGGTAAATATACTCTATCCTGCTGCGCGCGCAGCACAGCGTTGCACAGCATAAGGGCGAGGAATAGAAGGGTATATTTTATCAGGTTTTGCATTTTAAAAACTAATCACATTGCCCACATTGACCACATTTAAAACACATTGACCACATTTAAAACACATTGACCACATTTAAAACACATTGACCACATTATTTCACCGCTTTCAGCACCTCCTTCAACAACGCATAAAACTTCTCCACCGCAGGCACATGCACCCGTTCGTCGGGGGAGTGCGCGCCAGTAATGGTAGGCCCGAAGGAAATCATATCCATGCCCGGGTATTTGCCGCCCAGAATGCCGCATTCCAGGCCGGCATGAATGGCTTTGATTTCCGGTTCTTTGCCTTCGAGGCGCTTATATACCTCTTTGCAGATGTGCAGCAGTTCGGATTGCATATTGGGTTGCCAGCCGGGGTAGCCGTCGCTCTGGGTGACTTTGGCGCCGGCCAGCCGGAGCGCCGCCGACACGCTGGACGCGATATAATTTTTGGCACTTTCCACAGAGCTGCGCTGGTTGGTACCGATGACGATCGTTTTGTCGTCGCTGACGATCGTGGCCAGGTTGGTGGACGTTTCCACGAGGTCTTCAATGTCGGCACTCATCTGGATCACGCCGTGCGGCAGGGCCAGCAGGGTGTTGATCAGTTTTTTTGTCAAAGATTTGGTATAAACGGCAGCGGGTTTTTCCGCCGCTTCCAACGTCAGCCGCACACCGGGATCGGTCACTTTAAATTCGTTTTGAAACGCTTTTTCGGCTGTTGCGATAATCGCCCGGGCCTTATCCACCTGGCCCGAAGCCAGCACTAAGGTCGCTTCTGCTTCCCGTGGAATAGCGTTGCGTTTGCTGCCACCTTGTACGTTGGTCAATGCGGGCGAGAGTGCCTGCAAGGCATCCAGCGTACGCGCCAGCAGTTTGAGCGCGTTGGCTTTGCCGATATGGATATCGCCGCCGGAGTGGCCGCCTTTCAGGCCCGATACCCGCAAGGCAAAAGCGGCGGTATCGCCTGTCGGCGCGGGCGTGGTTTGTACACGAAAGGTGCCGGCCGTATCCATGCCGCCGGCGCAACCGATGTAAAAAATGCCGTCTTCCTCTGAGTCGAGGTTGAGCAAACGTTTGCCTTTCAGCAGTTTACCGGATATTTGGTTGGCCCCGGTGAGGCCGGTTTCTTCGTCTATGGTGATCAGGATTTCGAGCGGACCGTGTTGCGCCGTGGGGTCGCTGAGCAGCGCCAGCGCTGCGGCCACGCCGATGCCGTTATCGGCGCCCAGGGTGGTGCCATTGGCGCGTATCCACTCGCCGTCGCGCACCAGCTCGATGGGGTCGCGGTCGAAATCGTGGACGGTGCCCCGGTTTTTTTCGCACACCATGTCGCTGTGGCCTTGCAGCACAACGATGGGCGCTTTTTCGTATCCTTTGGTGGCCGGAACCCGGGCCACAAGGTTGCCTACCTTGTCTTTGTCGTATTTCAGCCCAAGGCTGTTGAACAGTTGTTCGAAGTGGGCAGTGATGCGCTCTTCTTTTTTCGAAGGGCGGGGGATCTGACTGATTTCATAAAAACGCTGCCAAACTACGGCAGGGGCGATACCTTGAATCGTTTGAAGGGAAGACATAGTATTTTAATTTTTGTGTGGTAAAACTGCCAAGGGCCTGCAATTTTACGACTTGTCTGCCTGCCCGCCAAGTATACCCGGCCGAAAGTGGTTTACCTGGATAAATCCCTGAAAAGTGCAACTAATCGTCCGGTTATGCTTTGTTTTAAACCGTTCGGAAGCCGCATATTTGTATTGACTTATGAAAAAATCTAACTTTGACTTAATCGTGCTGGGCGGCGGGCCCGGCGGAAATGAAGCGGCGGTGGCAGCAGCCCGGGAGGGTTTGTCGGTAGCCGTCGTGAGTAACCAAAAACCGGGCGGCCGCGCAGTGTGGGGCAGCCTCGTTCCTTCCAAAGTATGGCTCAAGGCTGCCGAAGCGGCCAGCGTCATGCGCCACGGCGCTTTTTATGCCCTGGGCGCACAACTCCCCCGGCTTGACCTCGCCAATCTGCAGGCGCGCATCGTCGCGCAAAGCGAATCCGCTTCGGGGCGCTATCGCGACGGGTTAAAAGATGCTGGAGTAACACAAGTGGACGGCAAAGGCGTCATGCTGGCCCCCGGAATCGTGCAGGTGGAAACGGAAAAAGGCAAGGGCCCACTCCTGAACAGCCGGTTCATTATCGTGGCCACCGGGTCGGAACCTGTTTTTTCGCCGGCTGTCAAGCCCGTTCCGCCGCGCATTTTTGCCCCGCGACATGCCGCTACGTTGCCGGAATTGCCCAAACGCCTGCTGATAGCCGGTGGCGGCGTTACCGGTGTGGAATATGGTTTTGCCTTTGCCGCGCTGGGTACACAGGTCACGTTGCTGCATAGTGGAACGCAATTGCTGCCGCGGTTGGATAACCGGATCGCAACACTGTTGGAGCACTTTTTACAAAAACGCCATGGCGTTCATATCCATAAAAAAGATGCGGTAAAAGCAGTTCGCCTGAAAGAAGGCGCTGTGGAGGCCGAAACTGCCGGAGGAAGACGGTACGAGGCCGATTACGCGTTTCTCGCCACCGGCCGTGCGGCTGACCTGACATTTTATGATCCGGCAGCCCTCTCCTTTGCCCTCACGCCGGACAAAGCCCTGGCTGTCGATGAATATGGGCAAACCAGTCAACCGGGTACTTATGCTGTGGGCGACGTGACGGGGGCGCCCATGCTCGCCAATCGGGCCACCATGCAGGCCCGCATTGCGGTAATGCATCTGTTGAAGGGCGACGGCGCCCCGCTTCGACCGAAACCTTTCGTCGAAATGGCCTATACTTATCCGCCCGTCGGGCAAATCGGCGAAATGCACGGAGACGCTGATTCGTTTTTTGTAGAAAAACACTATTCCGCGCTCCTGAAAGCACATCTCGAAGGAGAAATTACAGGTTTGCTTCGTATTAAAATCAACGACCAGTCCGGGCTGATCAGCGGCGCAGCCGCCTTTGGCCAGCAAGCGGCGGAACTGCTGGGTATGATACAATTAGCCATGCACCAGGGCATTCCGTATCACAAACTTCGGGCGCTGCCCCTGGCGCATCCGAGTTTTGGCGAGTTGCTGACGGGGTAGGGTGTTTCAAAGGCACCATATCATACCCGGCGTTTGAAACACTCTATGCTGACGGGTTGTACGTTATTGGGGCATTTCATCATGGTGCGTCATTACGTCATTGGGTCATTTCGTCATTGCGTTCTCGGGCTTGGTTTTGGGCGCACCTTGTGTAAAACCGCCGGAGTCAGTTTGTATTCCCATAAACTTGCTTCATCTTTGCCGCTCGATTAAAAAAACGTTTTTGCCTGAACAAACCTGCGTGTTTTTTCTTTTGACAAAAACAAATCTGACAAACGATTCACAAGCGGTACCTGCATGTCATACGAATACAAATTGCCCTCGCTCGGCGACGGCGTAACCGGCAAAATCACCGAAATCCTCGTCCAGCCCGGCGACACAGTCACTAAAGAACAGATTGTTGTCGTGGTTGGCACCGATAAAGTTGACGCTGAAATGCCCATTGACGCCGACGGTGTGATTGAAGAAATTTTAGTAAAAAAAGGCGACGACGTCACCGAAGGCACCCTCATTCTGCGCATGAAAGCCAGTGATGCCGCCCCGGCCGAATCGAGTCCGGCTACTCCGGCTGCGCCTGCCACTCCGGCGCCGGCACCCGCCGCCCCGGCGCCTGATGCCGAAAAGCCCGCCCCGCCCGCTGCACAACCTGCTGTCCCGGTTTCACAACCGGCTGCCCAGGCGGCTCAAGGTGAAACGGGTAGCCTGCGCGCCAGCCCCCTGGCCCGCAAACGCGCCAAAGAACTCGGTGTCAACCTCTCCGATGTGCGCGCACAGGAAGGTGCCGGCCGTATCTCTTATAAGGATGTAGTGGATTTTGTTAAACAAAAGATTGATACCGGCGGCGGCAGCGCTGCGGCCGCTCCGGGCGCCGCTATGGCCCACAAGCCGCTGCCGAATTTTGAAAAATTCGGCCCGGTAGACCGCCAGCCGCAGAGCCGTATCGGCGTTATTACCGCCGACAATATGGTGTATGCGTTCAATGCTATCCCCCATGCCTGGATATCCGAAAAGGCTGATATCACCCGTCTCGAACAATTGCGCCAGCAATACAAAGACCAGGTGAAAGCCGCAGGCGGCGCGCTTACTACCACGGCTATTCTGACCAAAGCCATTACCGCGGTGCTGCGCAAAATGCCGCAGTTCAACGCCAGCTACGATATTGAAAAACGGGAAGTTATTTTCAAAAAATACTACCACATCGGCATCGCTGTGGATACGCCGCGCGGACTACTGGTGCCGGTCATCCGCAACGTAGATCAGAAAAGCCTGACCGAAATCTCCGTTGAACTCAGCGAACTCAGCGTTCGTACCCGCGAAGGCAAAAACAAACCGGAAGACCTCGAAGGCGGCACGTTCAGCATCTCCAATATCGGCGGCATCGGCGGTACCGGAATGCTGTCTATCGTCAATTGGCCGCAGGTGGCTATCCTGAGCATCACCGCAGCCCAATACGAGCCGCACTGGAACGGCAAGGAGTTTGAACCCCGCCTGATGATGCCTATGACCATCGGCTGGGATCACCGCGTGATCAACGGCGCCGACGCCGCGCGTTTCCTCGTTACCTTGAAAGGAATCCTGGAAGAGCCGTTTTTGGGTTGGCTGTTGTTAGGGGGAATAGAAAAAAATCAGGATTTTAAAAATCGGCCGTTGTAAATCTTTCCATCTATAATGGTTTGTATAAGGTATAAGCCGGGCGCCAGCGCGTGTAAATCCAACTCGTCCATGCCGGCGGAAAATGATAATTCCCG
>CAUJEY010000048.1 GCA_963169325.1 Bacteroidota bacterium | reverse complement strand
CCCACACACCCCCACACCCCCCAACCACCAACAACCCCAAACCCCCAACCCCCAAAACCCCCAAACCTCCAACCCCCCAAACCTCTAAACTATTAACTTAAACCATTCTATATGAAGCGAATACATACACTAAACAAACTTTGGCTGATCCTTCCGGTCTTTTTGGCGGTGTTCAGCCTGAATGCCCAGGTGCGCATTAGCGGGCGGGTCACTGATCAGACGGACGGCAGCGGTCTGATTGGCGCCACGGTAAAAGAAAAAGGCACTACGAATGGCGCTGCGACTGACCTCGACGGCAATTTCGCCCTCACGGTTACCGGGCCGGAAGCGGTCCTGATTTTTACCTACACTGGTTTTTCATCAAAAGAAATTACGGTAGGCAACCGCACGACGGTGGATGTCGTACTGGGCGAAGACCCTACGGTGTTGGAACAGGTGGTGGTTGTGGGCTACGGCACGCAGAAAAAAAGCGACCTCACCGGGTCAATCGGATCGTTAAAAACCCAGGAAATTGAAAAAATACCGACGGCTTCCATCGAGCAGGCGCTGCAAGGGAAAATTGCCGGTGTTTATGTGACGCCCACCTCCGGGGAGCCCGGCGCCGGCGCCACCATTCGAATTCGCGGTACGGGTACCCTGAACAATGCCAACCCACTGTACGTCATCGACGGGATGATTGCTTATGACGCATCGTTTATCAATCCGCAGGACGTGCAGTCGGTAGAGGTGCTGAAGGATGCTTCCGCTGCCGCTATTTACGGTTCAAGGGGCTCCAACGGCGTTATCCTGATCACGACTAAAAACGGTAAAAAGCGGGAAAACGCCGTCATCTCCCTGAGCACCTATTACGGTACGCAGGACGTCACCAAACAGCTCGATTTGATGAATGCGTCCGAATTTGCGCAGGCTTACAACGAACTGGTAAATCAGCAGTATTACCCCGACCCGGCGGCATTGGGAGAGGGCACAAACTGGCAGGACGAAATTTTTCGCGCGGCGCCGATCGGCAACGTCCAACTCTCGGCCAACGGCGGTTCGGAAAAGTTCTCCTATAACATGAGTGTCAATTATTTCAACCAGTCAGGTGTGTTGAAAAATTCGGAGTTCGAACGGGTCACGGCGCGTTTCAACAACGAATTCAAGATCAACAAATGGTTCACATTGGGCAATAACCTGGCCTTTTCCAATACAAAAAAAGATATTGCACCCAGCGTAGCCATTGTCGGCGCTTACCGGATTCCGCCGGTTTTCGCGCCCAAAGATTCTGCCGGGAACTTCACCGATCCAACCTCCCCGTTTGGGCTGGCTATTGCCAACCCGGCCGCAGATTTGTTTTACAGAAGTAATAACGCGGAAACCGCGAACCGTTTCTTCGGGTCGGTGTATGGCGATATCAAATTTTTAAAATACCTTACTTTCCGCTCCAATTTCGGCTTCGACCTGAACAATACCCGGTTTAAAAACTATACTCCGGTGTTCCAGGTGTCTCCATCGCAGTTGAATGTCGACGATCGCCTGAGTACCGGATTCGGCCGCGAACAGCGCTGGATTTGGGAACAAACCCTGACGTTTGAAAAAGAATGGGCCAAACATCGCGTGAATGTATTGGTCGGTTATATGGCGGAAGAATGGCAATTGGAAAGTATCGGCGCTAATCGTACGAACTTCCCCGGCGCCGGAGAAAACCTGCTCTACCTCGTGAGCCAGGATGCCGACCCCACACAGGCCGGATTCGGCGCCAGTAACCAGGAGGCTATTGTTTCCAAACTGTTTCGCGCCAATTATGTCCTGCTGGACCGCTACCTGCTCACCGCTTCGCTGCGGATGGATGAATCTTCCCGCTTTGCGAGCAACAACCGCCAGGGCGTATTCCCGTCCTTTAGCCTGGGTTGGAATGCCGCACAGGAACGTTTTGTTGAAAATCTGGGCGTATTCGACCGGCTTAAACTGCGGATGAGTTATGGGATATTAGGCAATCAAAACAGTATCAAGGGGCGGTATTACCCGAGCCTTGGCGTGATTCGTTCCGGTCTGTATGCCATCTTCGGTTCCAATGAAACCCTGAATGACGGCGCTACCCTGGTGGATTACAGTAACCCGGATTTGAAATGGGAGACGGCTGCTCAAACCGATATCGGCTTGGAATTCGGTGTGCTCAACGGGCGATTGACCGGTGAAATTGACTGGTACAACCGGCTCACGTATGATATCATAGCCGCCGTGCCGATTCCGGATTACGTCGGTTCAGGCGCCGATCCGTTGGTGAACACAGCGGAAGTGCGCAACAGGGGCTGGGATATTACCCTCAACTGGCGCCAGGCGGGCAGGTTCTCCTGGAATGTCGGCGCGCTTTTTTCGCCGGTGCAGAATGAAGTTATTAAACTGAATGACCTGCGCGCTGAAATCTTCTCTGCTTTCCAACAAGGGGAGCCGGCTACCCACTCAATCGAGGGCTTGCCGATCGGCTCCTTTTATGGTTATCAGGTGGCCGGTGTATTCCAGACAGCCGAAGAAGTTGCCACTTTGCCCCGCCTGGGCAATGAAGGCGTCGGCGACCTCCGCTATGCCGACCTGAACGGAGATGGTATTGTTGACGGAGCCGACCGCACTAATCTGGGTAGCCCGATTCCCACCCTGACTTACGGGCTCAGTGCCGGCTTCAATTTTGCCGGATTGGATTTTGCAGCCGATATTTTCGGCGTTAGTGGCAATAAAGTGTACAATGCCAAAAAGGCTTTCCGTTTTTCGGTGTACAATTGGGAGAAATCTTATGTAGATCGTTGGACGCCGACAAATCCAAATAACGAAACGCCTCGTATAACTAATGGTGGCCACAACTACCGGGTGAGCGACTTTTTCCTGGAAGACGGCAGCTTTTTGCGTTTACGCAGCGTGGTTCTGGGCTATACCCTGCCGCAACGCTGGATGCAACGGGCTAAGATCAATAAGTTGCGTTTTTACGTCAGTGGGTTTAATTTGTGGACGAACCAAAACTACAGCGGGTATTCGCCGGAGTTTTCCAATGCCGATAATCCCTTTGAAGTTGGCCTGGACAATATCGGTTACCCCGTTACCAAATCTTATCAGGCTGGTTTGGAAGTCACTTTTTAACCCGAAAACACTTTTCGAATAAAAAATCAGTACAAATATGAAAGCACAGATTTTTCTTAAAAACAAACTTTTGCTACCTGCGGCCCTGGTATTGCTGGCGACGAATGCCTGCCAAAAAGATTTTCTCGATCGCAAGCCGCTCGGCGATGCAACCTTCGATACCTTTTTTGAAAATGCCGACCAAGCCACGTATGCGGTGAATGCCGTGTACCAGCAATTCCGGCAATGGGATTGTATCTCCCTTCCCTGGATCGCCGTCACCGATATCATCAGCGACGATGCTGACAAGGGCTCCACACCTACGGATGCCCTGTATTTGCTCGAAATTGACGATTTCAGTTTCGATGCTACCAACTCCAGTTTTTCCGGTGTGTGGCGCGGGTATTACAATGCTATTGCCCGGGCAAACCTGGCTATCCTGAGAATTCCGGATGTGGACATGGATGAAACCCTCAAAAAAAGGCTGATCGGCGAGTCCAAGTTTCTGCGCGCGTACAGTTATTTCCTGCTGGTGCAATGGTTCGGCGATGTCCCCATTATTACGGCGCCTTTGGGTGGTGATGCGTATTACAATCAGGAGCGTAAACCCGTACAGGAGGTATATGCCCAGATTGAAAGGGATTTGCTCGATGCAGTTGATGCGCTTCCGGAAAAATCCAAATACGCTGCGGCGGACCTCGGTCGGGCGACAAAAGGCGCTGCGAAAGGTATTTTGGCCAAGTTGTATATGGTAAAAAAGGACTTCGTCAATGCTGAAAAATACTGCCTGGAGATTATTAATTCCAAGGAATATAGCTTGCTAAACCGGTATGGTGATAATTTCTTACCCGTCGGTGAAAATAGCATGGAATCCGTCTTTGAGATCAATGCCGCAGCATTACCGCCCATCGACGGCGTCACCGGTCCCGGGGCCACCCCGTTCAACATGATACAGGGCGTACGCGGCATACCGAACCTGGGTTGGGGTTTTAACCGCCCCTCCGACAACCTGGTATCCTCCTACGAAAACGGCGACCCACGGCGCGAAGCCACGGTTATTTATGTCAATGAGGTGCTGCCGGACGGTACCACCCAGGTACAGGACAACCCGGAAATCGTCAACGAGCGCTACAATCAAAAGGCATGGGTACCGGCGCACACCGGATTGCAGGACAATGGCCCGGGTAATATCCGGATTCTGCGTTATGCCGACATTCTACTGTTAGCCGCGGAAGCCCTGAACGAAAACGGGAAATCCGCCGATGCGCTGATTTATCTGAATCAAGTGCGCAAACGCGCCCGTGGCACCAACAACTTTATTCTGCCCGATGTGACCGTTACGGATCAAAGCCAACTGCGGGATAGAATTTACAAGGAACGCCGGGTAGAACTGGCGATGGAGCAACAACGTTGGTTCGATTTGCTGCGCTGGGGCCGGGCGGAACAGGTGTTGCAAGCAGTGGGTAAAAATTTTGTAGCCGGAAAGCACGAGCTATTGCCCATCCCCCAAACCGAAATCGACCTCACTGGTGGGTTGATACGGCAAAATCAGGGGTACTGATCTTTGGTTGGAAAGGTTTGGGGGTTTGGGGGTTTGGAGGTTTGGGGGGGGCTGGTGCCGGAGGGACTGTTCAAAAACTGATGTCTAATTTTTAAAATATTGTATTTAAAAAATTGATAATTAGGTATTTATGAAAATATCACAGGGCCGATAGACACAGATTTTTGAACAGCGTCTATGTCGCACCGCAAACCCTCAAACCCCTAAACCTCCAAACCCCTAAACCTCCAAACCTCAAACCCTCTTCAGTTTTCCAGCTCTTCTACGACAAAAAAACCATCTGTTCCCTGCGGTTGATAAAGCGGCATCAGGATACGCCCTTTCTGTGGTGATAAAATGGGTCCTGTCGTATCATCGGCGAGGTGTTCACCCGATTGAATCGGCTGGAAATTCAGATAGCCCGGGCGCATACGGAAGGCGTCGCCCGGCCGGATATGATGCACATGGTGCAGGCGGGTGACTTTGGGCAAGGTGGCGGAAAATGTCCTCAGAATGGTTTCATGACGGCTGTCCACGTCTTCCTGCCGGATGCAGCCGCAAGCGCGGAGACAATTTACAATAGCGGCAATGGAACGACTAACAGATAAAGGGTCGTCGTGCTGGCCGGCTTCAAAGGCCGCGCCGATGGAATATTTCGGGTAACCGGATATTTCAAAGTGGTTGCCTGCGGCAAAATGCAGCAGGGTTCCTTCGAGCCCATCCAACATACCCAGAATCACCGGTGCATGCAGCGCTTTGGCCAAACGCAGGCTGGCAGCATCATCAGAGGGAATACAAAAGATACCGCCGTCGGCGGAGGTGGTGTGCAAATCGAGCAGCACCAATGCCTCCGGGAGTGTGTCCTGTATTAAAGTGTGCAGGAGGGCATGCAATTCCGCGAATTCGCGGTCCTCTGCTTTGAGTTCCGCAGGGTCGATTTTAAGGATGCGATGGTGGTTATCGCTGGTCCACATTCTGTTCAAATCGCGGTGCAAAAATCGTTGGCCGGAAGTAAATGCCTGGCGGTTACCAATCAGGCCGATCAGTTTACCGCGGAATACAAATCCGGGATTCACCTGCGGTTCGCGATCCAACATCCGGAATATTTCTTCCAGCGC
>CAUJEY010000047.1 GCA_963169325.1 Bacteroidota bacterium | reverse complement strand
ATCCCGGTATTTTTTGCCTTGGTAAATCCGGAACTTCAGTGGATAAGTTCCATCTGCTTTTGGTCTTCTGGTGTCCAAAATAATTTTGATAGTTGCCATAGAATCAATGAGTTATGGCACCACCATGCAATTACTTATGGGTTGGAAATTTGCAAGCTATTTGCAAGTTTGACCCTTAAATCCAACCTTTCAGGCATAAAAAAAAGAGTTATGCTTTTGCACAACTCTTTGATAATCAATGTTATTTTGTCGGAACAGTAGGATTCGAACCTACGACCTCACGCGTGTGAGGCGTGCGCTCTAAACCAGCTGAGCTATGCTCCGAGTTGATTCCGGCCGCAAATGTAAAGCGATATCCCGACATTCGCAACCGAATTTGTTTTTTTGCGTTAATTAGCCTTCTCCCTTTTTCGCATGCGCCTTTTCCCCGGTTGTTTTTTGGTTTTTTGGGCCTTGCCCCTTGCCCTGATGGCTCAACAGAGCCGTTTCAATATCGTGCGCGGCCAGGTTACCGACGCCGAAACGACGTTGCCCATGCCCCGGGTAACCGTGTCGGCCGTAGGTGCCGCCGTGATGCGGTACACCGACGACGAAGGCCGTTACGAGATCCGGCTGGACCGAAAAACGACCGAACTGCGCTTCGAAAGACTCGGCCACCGAATCCTGGTGCTCCCCCTCGGAACGGATTCGGTTCAAACCCTCGACGTGGCCCTGGAGTCCGAAAACCGGCAACTCCGCGAGGTGACCATCAAACCCAAAAAATACCGCAACAAAGACAATCCCGCCGTGGAACTCATCCGGCTCGTGATCGAACACCGCGACGAGAACCGGATCGAAAACCTGAACACTTACCAGGACGAGCAGTATGAAAAGATCATTTTCGGCCTGGGCAAGGTGACTAAACGGGTAAAGAACAATTTCCTGTTGCGGCCCATCCGGTTTATCTGGGACAATGTGGACACCACCAAACTGGCCGGCACGCCCGTGACGCCCCTGTTTTTACAGGAAAATATGCTTCACTTTTACAGTCAAAACCCGCCAAAACAGCAGAAAAAATACCTCTATTCGGTCAAATCAGTGCGGTTTGGCGGAGCCGTCGACGACGAAGGGGCCGACAAATCGGTGCAATACCTGTTTCAGGGGGTGGATATTTACGACAACAACGTCACGCTGGTAACCAACCAGTTTGCCAGCCCCATCTCCAACAACGCCCCGCTGCTGTACCGCTACTATCCAATGGATACTCTGGTGGAAAACGGCCAGAAGATCGTGCGGCTGGAGTTTTACCCCCGGAACAAAGCGGACATGTTGCTTCAGGGCGACCTGTTCATCGCGCTCGACAGCACGTATCCGGTCACGCGGGTACGGTTTACGGTCAATCCCAACGTCAACCTCAACTGGGTGCAATGGCTCCAGGTGGAACAGGAGTTCGACCGCGACCCGGCCACCGGACGGCGCATTCTGGCCCGGGAAGATTACCGGATGTACTTCGGCCTGTTTTCCAAAAAACTGATGGGCATGTTCGGCCAGCGTTTTGTGGAGCACCGCGACATCCGGATCAATCAGCCGCTGCCCTCGGATACCTTGTTCGAGCCGAAGGGAAAAATGATCGTACTGCCCAACGCCGACCGCTCGAAAGATACTATTTACTGGGACGCTACGCGAGTGCCGCTTAATCAACCCGAAATCCTGGGCTATGCCAATATGGACAGCATTTTACGCTCGCCCTGGTACCGGCGTATGACCCGCGCCATGCGCCTGATGGCCGGCGGCTATGTTGATCTTGGGTCTAAAATAGAACTTGGGCCCCTGCATAATATTTATGCTTTCAATGGGGTGGAGGGGCCCCGCTACCTGTTGCAGGGGCGCACCACGCCTAAATTCAGCAAGCGTATACAATTTGAAGGACATGCACAGTACGGCACGCTCGACAAACGCTGGAAATACGCCGCGGGCGTCGCTTTTGCCCTCGGTAAAACGGCCTACAACAAATTCCCGGTGCACCTGCTGCGGTTCAACTATGCCGGCGACCTGCGTATACCCGGGCAAAACCAGTTTCTGAATACGTTTATCGGTACCTCTATCGTGCGGGGCAACAACGATAAACTGCTGTACTGGGAGCAATACAAACTGCAATACGAACGGGAATATAAAAATAACTTGTCGTGGATGGGCGGTATAGAGCGCGAGCAACTGGAGCCCGCCGGCGCACTCCGTTTCGACCCCGCCGACGCCAACGCCGGGGCCGGCCGGCCCGTCACTACCGGTCGTTTATTTGCCCAGATACGCTATGCGCCAGGCGAAACCTACATGCAGGGACAAAACGGCATCCGCCTGCAGGTAGCCTTCCGGTTTATCGCCCAACTGCGTTACACACGCGGCGTGAAAGGTTTGTTGGGCGGCGGTTATAACTACGACGACGTGTCGTTGTTTTTGCAAAAATTCACCAATACGCCGCCGCTGGGATACAACAAACTCTCCCTGGAGGCCGGCGGCGTGTTCGGCAAAGTACCCTATCCACTGCTCACCATCCACCGCGCCAACCAGAGTTATCTCTACCAGGACAATGCCTACAACCTGATGAATTTCATGGAATTCATCAGCGACCGTTACGTGGCACTTAATGTCAACCACCATTTCAACGGGTTTTTTCTCAATAAAATCCCGCTCGTTAAAAAACTGAAACTGCGCGAAGTGGCCACCATGAAACTCCTGTACGGCGCCGTATCGCCCCGCAACCGCCCCGATGACGGTTCAGGCCTCTACCGGTTCCCGACCCTGCCCGACGGCACGCCTATCACTTATACCCTCGAACGCAAACCCTATCTCGAAGCCAGCGTGGGCATCAGCAACATTTTCAAAATTATCCGGATCGATTACGTGCGGCGGTTTAATTACCTGAATTTGCCGGGAACGACGCCTCATGGGATTCGGGCAAAATTGCAGGTGGAGTTTTAAGAGCAAGCTATCGTACCCTCCTTTGTGCCAGATATCTCGAAAACGATGTTCTCTTTCAGATGCTGGCGGATGAGGAAGGTTTTACCCACTCGCCTCCTGCCATAAATAGCCATAAATTCGGCTTGGTCCGATTGCAGGATTTTATTCAGTTTTTCTTTT
>CAUJEY010000046.1 GCA_963169325.1 Bacteroidota bacterium | reverse complement strand
CCGCCCTCCTCCTCCTCACCCCCCTCCTCTACCACTTCGCCAAACAGGTGCGCTTCGACAGCGACATGAACCACCTGAACTACATGACCCCGGCGTTGAAAGTCGCGCAGGACAAACTCAACCGCCTGAATGCCTTCGCGTTACAATCGGTGTACGTCGTAGCGGAAGGCCCTACGCTGGAAGCCGCCCTGCGGCAAAACGAACAGCTCTCGCCTACCCTCGACAGCCTGAAAAAAGAAGGCCTGGTGCGGAAATATTCGGGCGTGTCCACCTTTCTGTTGTCCGACTCGCTCCAACGGGCGCGTATTCAGCGCTGGAACGACTACTGGACCCCGGACAAAAAACATCAACTGCTCGAAACGCTGGTGCAGGAAGGCCGGGCCCTGAAGTTCAAACCTTCGGCTTTTGATGATTTCCGGGCATTGCTGGACAAAAAATTCGAGCCGACGACGGCAGCGGCGGTGGAGCGTTTTAAACAACAGTTTCTTTCCGACTATATCACGGAACAGCCCGGGAAAGTGTCGGTGGTGACGATGCTGAAATCGGGGCCGGAACATCGCGAACAGGTGTACGACCGCCTGTCCGACGGCCGTTATCTCATCCTCGACAAACAGTACCTCACCCGGCAGTTCGTGGGGCTGGTACAGGATGACTTCAACAACATAGCGATTTATTCCTCCCTGCTCGTTTTTCTGGCGCTGTTGTTAGCCTACGGCCGCATCGAACTGGCAGTGATCACCTTCCTGCCCATGCTGTTCAGCTGGATCTGGATTCTGGGACTGATGAGCCTGCTGGGACTGGAGTTTAACATCGTCAATATCATCCTGTCGGCGCTGATTTTCGGGTTGGGCGACGATTTTGCCATTTTCGTGATGGAGGGATTGCAACAAAAATACCGAACCGGGCAACGGATATTGCCGGTCATCCGCTCTTCTATTCTGATGTCGGCCGCGGCTACGATTATCGGCCTGGGCGTGCTGATTTTTGCCAAACACCCGGCGGTGCAGTCGCTCGCGTTGGTTTCCATCGTAGGTATCGTATGTGTGGTCATTATGTCGCAAACGCTGGAGCCGTTTTTGTTTAACCTGCTGATCCAGTCGCGGGTGGATAGTAAACGGCCGCCCTGGACGCTGGCTAAAATCGCCAAGTCGGCATTCGCCTTTTTTTACTTTATTTTCGGGAGCCTGCTGCTCACGGTACTCGGCTTCCTGTTCGTCCGCTGGCTGCCGGTGGGCAAACGAAAAATCAAATACGCCTACCACTGGACCCTGAGTAAATTTACCGGTTCGATGATTTACATCATGGCGAACGTGAAAAAGAAGATCATCAACCCGGCCGGGGAGGATTTTTCCAAACCAGCGGTGATCGTGTGCAACCACCAGTCGGTGCTCGATATCCTGAGCACCACCATGCTGCATCCCAAACTGCTGCTGCTGACCAACAAGTGGGTGTGGGAATCGCCCGTGTTCGGGCAGGTGGTGCAAATGGCCGATTATTACCCCGTGGGCGAAGGCGTGGATAATGTGGAGCGCATGCGCGACCGGGTGGCCGAGGGCTTTTCCATCGTGGTATTTCCCGAAGGCACACGTTCGCCCGACGGCACGATCAAACGGTTTCACAAAGGCGCATTTTACCTGGCAGAACAATTCAACCTCGATATTTTGCCCATCGTCATCCATGGCACCGGCTACAGTATGAGCAAGGGCGATTTTATGCTCAAAGACGGGCAAATTACCCTGCAATTCCTGCCCCGCATCGGGCCCGCCGATACCCGCTTCGGCGCCGGCTACACCGAGCGGGCCAAACTGATCGGGCGCTATTTCCGGCAGGAATACACCGCCTTGCAGGCGAAAATTGAAACGCCGGCATATTTCCGGGAACAACTGATCAGCAACTATCTCTACAAAGGCCCCGTGCTGGAGTGGTATATGAAAGTGAAAACCGCCCTGGAAAAAAACTACGTCCTGTTTGATGAACTGCTGCCCAAAAGCGGAAAAATCCTCGACATCGGCTGCGGTTACGGGTTCCTGGATTACATGCTGCACTTTCGGTCCCCCGAACGCGACATCACCGGAATGGATTTCGACCCCGACAAAATTGCCGTAGCCAACCATTGTTATTCCAAAACCGAAAATATCCGCTTCGTACCCGGCGACATCCTGCACTACCCGATCGAGCCGCACGACGCTTTCGTGCTGGCCGATGTGCTGCACTACCTGCAACCGGAAGAACAAAGCGCCGTGCTGCGCAAGTGCCTCGCCAACCTGAATCCCGGCGGCGTGATCATCGTGCGCGACGGCAACAAGGACCTGGAAGCCCGCCAAAAAGGCACCTGGTGGACGGAGTTTTTTTCCACCCGGTTTTTCCGGTTCAACAAAACCAGTGAAAAGGGGTTATCCTTCCTGTCGGCGGCTACCGTGCATGCCGTTGTAGCAGAGTTCGGCTTTACTTGCGAATTGATTGATCCGTCGAGGTTTACTTCAAATGTTATCTTTGTCATTCGAAAAGCAGGGGCATAAACAAACACATGGATCGATACGACTTCGTCATTTTAGGCAGTGGGCTGGGTGGGCTGGTCTGTGGGGCCATTCTGAGCAAGGAAGGATACAAAGTATGCATTTTGGAAAAAAACCGGCAGATCGGCGGCAACCTGCAAACATTCGTCCGCGACAGGGTCATTTTCGATTCCGGCGTGCATTACATCGGCGGCCTGGACAAGGGCCAGAACCTCCACCAGATTTTTCAGTACCTCGGCATCATGGACCAACTCAAACTCCAGCGTATGGACCTGGACGCCTTCGATGTGGTGATGTTCAACGGCGACGAACGGGAGTTTAAAATGGCTCAGGGGTACGACCATTTTATCGAAAGCCTGGTCCGGCAATTTCCGGACGAACGGGAGGCGATTGTCCGGTACTGCGACGCCATCAAAAACGTGTGCCAGAAATTCCCGCTGTACAACCTCCGGAGCGGCAGCTATTTTGAAAAAATGGATACGGTGGAAACGGGCGCCAGGGCATTCATCGATTCGCTCACGACCAACGAAACCCTCCGGCAGGTATTGGCCGGCAGCAACATGTTGTACGCGGGCGTGTCGGATAAAACGCCGTTTTACGTACACGCGCTTGTGCTGAACAGTTATATCGAAAGTTCCTGGAAATGTGTGGATGGCGGGTCACAAATTGCCCGGTTACTCACCAAAGTGATCCGGAGCAACGGCGGCATCATCCGCAAGCACGCCAAAGTAACCCGGATATTCGAAGCAGACAATGCGGTGCAATACGTGGAACTGGAAGACGGCGAGCGGGTGTACGGCGAGCGGTTTATTTCGAATATTCACCCGGTAAAAACGCTCGATCTGGCAGATTCCGCGCTCATTCGCCCCGTGTACCGCAACCGGCTGAAATCGCTGGAAAACTCCATCTCCGTTTTTGTGCTGAACATCGTGCTGAAAAAGAACAGTTTCCCCTACATCAACCGCAATTTTTATGTCTACAATAACAAAGACGTATGGGGCTGCATGGAGTACGACGACGAGTCATGGCCCAAAAACTACGCTTTGTTTTTCTCCGCCTCTTCCAAATCGGGCGGCTTTGCCGAAGGCGCCACGCTCATGGCCTATATGAAATACGAGGAAGTGGCGCAATGGGCCGACACCTTCAACACCGATTCGCACGAAAACGACCGGGGCGAATCGTACCGCGCCTTCAAAAAAAGAAAAGCGGAAAAGTTGCTCGGCCTGCTGGATGTGAAATTTCCGGGCTTCCGGGAACATATTCACGCCTGGTACGCGGCCACCCCACTTTCCTTCCGCGACTATATCGGCACCGACGACGGCTCCATGTACGGCATCGCCAAAGACTACAACGAGCCCTGGCGTACCTTTCTGTCGCCCCGCACCAAGATCAGCAACCTGTTTTTTACCGGGCAAAATCTCAATTTACATGGGATTCTGGGGGTTACCTTCAGCGCGCTGGTGACTTGCGCGGAGCTGCTGGGATGGGAAGCGGTGGTGGGGAAGATTAAAAAGGGGTGACTTGCGCTACACTGCTTATCATAGCCGGCTAAGTGCAGTGATTGCTATGGGGGATGTGGGTGGGGTTGAACGGGTGCACAAAATGCCCAAATTCAAGTATTTACAAGGCCTGGCGTAAACGGGTACCTTTGAAATTTCATTTTCACCTCATCCTTTATCCGATGTCATCTTCCCGTTTACGCCTGCCCGGTTTATTTTTTCTCGTTTTTCTTTTAGCAAATCGCCTTTCTGCCCAGCAAACATTTCAAAAAGCTTATAGTGCCGGCAATGCCGACGCCGTCGTTGCCGACATCCTCCCGGTTTCCGGCGGTTACGTTCTGGCCGGGGTAGCGGGCTTTAATACGCCCGGCCCCAATTACAAACCTTTGCTGATGAAAATCGGCGCCGACGGCAGCCTCACCTGGCTCAGGTATTACGGGCCGGCCTACCAGGCATCCCTCGACAAAGTGATCGAAGCGAATGACGGTGGCTTACTGGCTGTCGGGAGTTCACATGGATTTACCTCGCAAGAAAACGGGCAAATTTTAATCGTCAAAACCGATAGTGACGGCGTGCTACAATGGCAAAAGATCATACCCAGCTACATCAGCGGCCGCCGCAACGGCGGCGATTGGGTGCAGGCCGTTCCGGGCGGTTATATCATCAGCGGCTCGTCGGCGCAGGGCGACAGCCACGCGGTGCTGACCCGGATAGACAACCTGGGAAACACCGTCTGGTCGAAACGTTGCTTTTACGATTGGGGCCAGAATCCCCGCCTGCCGGCATTTCATATCAGCGGCGATACGATCTTTGCCGTCGGCATAAGAGATAGCTTCGCTACCTTCAGCTTGTTCGATGCCGGGAGCGGCAATCCATTATACCACCGCATGATAGACGGCCCGAGCGCCGAAAAAAACGCCCTGGAGGCCATGGCGCCTGCGTCGAACGGCGATTGGCTGCTGGCAGGCCCCGTCTTTCCGCCCAGCAGTAAATCGGTTCAATGGGTTTGCCGGATTAGCCGAACCGGCGATTTGCGCTGGTCGAAGGTTTATTCCAACGTGGGCTACGGGCAGATTTCCCCCTTGTCGGACGGCAATTTTCTATTGATTCCCCGCCGGAACGAACCGCAGAATGCCAACCTCGATCCCACTTTGGTAAAAATTGACGGCAATGGCGAGGTCCTTTGGTCGTACCAATATGCCCTGGCCGGCAGAGACGCATTTTACTCGGCCATCGAAACGGCGGATGGCGGTATGCTCGCGGTGGGTTTTGTGGTGCTGCCCGGCCATTCTGCCGGCAGTATTTTAGTCGTCAAAACGGATGCCAACGGCCTGATTACAACCTGTTGTACACAACCGGTGAACACGAAGGCCAGCCCGTTCCATGTAGACCTGTATGATGCCGCCGATATGAATCAGGCAAGCTTCGACCCAACCTGGAACCTGAATATCCCCTCGGAAAGCGCCAGTTTGGATATCCTGGATTATTGCCCGCCGGTACCGGGATATAAGGAGATATATCTGTGTCCGGGCGATTCCATCGTCATCGACGGCACGGCGTACACCGGACAGGGATTCGTTACCACCACCGTGCCCGGGCCAGCCTGCGATACCAACCTGGTGTATAATATCCGGACGGGTATCAACCCAACGCTGGAGGAAACCGTTCATTTTTGTCCCGGCGACTCCGTTATCCTGCACGCCGTCACCTACACGCAGCCCGGAACCTACATGCAGGTGGTTCCATCTGCTACCGGCCAGTGTGATACGCTGGCCACTTACACGCTTAAACATACCCTGGCTTCCGGGCCAACGGCCGTTTCCGTTCAGTGTCCGGCCGATATGGTCATACAGGTTCCTTATGGCACGCCGTCCACGCCGGTGATCTTTCCCCTGCCCACCGCCCAGAGCGATTGCCCGTGTCCCGGCATTGATTTGCGGCAAACCGGCGGACTGCCCGGCGGCAGCGTATTCCCGATTGGCGATCAAACGCTCTGTTTTCAGGCGCAGGACAGTTGCGGCAACCAGGCGGCGTGTTGTTTCCAAGTCCGGGTCACGGCGGATGACGCCGCCCCCTGCGACATAAAGACCAGCGCTTGTGTCGTCGTCGAACTGCTGCGCATTACTGGCGATGCCCAGGGTCGCCGGAGCTATCATATACGGGTGCAGAATAACTGTTCACAAGCGTTGTCGTATGCCGCTTTTAAATTGCCGGCAGGCGTGGTCGCGTATTCGCCGTCAAACAATAATACTTATGGTGCTCCCAGCGGTCGTCAGTACACAGTACGAAATCCCAATTATTCACCGGTTTACTCCATTCAGTTTAAGGCGCAGGGCGCCGGCATCAAAGCCGGCGAATCCGACATTTTCACTTACACCTTGCCGGCGCGAAGCGCGCCCGACTATATTAACAGCGTAATTAAACTGAGTGGACAATCTTTTACGGAAGTACATCTGAATACCTTTAATTGCCCGGTTGAAAAAGAGGTGGTTTCCCCAAATCAGGTCGAAAACCGCAACACGAACCACCTTGCTTCAAATGCATCTGTGCGCCTGTTTCCCAATCCGGCTGAAAAGGAGTTGTTTATCGAATTAGAAAACTGGGAGCGCCGGCCGACGCATATCCGGCTGTTTAGCGCGCAAGGACGTTTACTGTTGACCCGGGATATGGAAAGCGACCAACTCGCCCTTCAACTGGATTTGCCAGCCGGCATATATTTTATAGAGACTGTAACCGAAAACGGCAACCAGCGACAAGTGCGCCGTTTTGTGGTGCGTTGAGGCGTTATAATTAAATTATTCACCTTCTCACGCTCGCCTCCCCTTCCGCCACCTCCGGCAGCACCACGGCTTTCAGCACCCGTTTTTCCCCTACGAATTCGCCGTCCGTCCGCCGGCGGATATCCTCCACAAAACGCCACTCGGCCACGGCATCGTAGGGCGTGAGTGTAAGTAACAGGTAACCGTGGTTGCTCAGGTCGAGGTAGCGTAAGTGTGGGTTCACTTTCGGCGAGGCAAACATCCCTTCTATCCAACGCACAGTTTTTTCGCTTTTGTACTCATCAAAATTGGCGCTGGTGATACTCGGTGTCGCAAACTCGTAAGCCACAATTTTGCCGGAACCTTTTTTCCTGTATTTTTTAAAATCGAGTGGAATGTCGAAACACCACGAAGCGTGCGTATCACCGGTGGCGAAAATGACATTCTGTATTTCGTTATCTGCCAAAAACTGCTTAATCGTTTGACGTTCAGTCGGATAACCGTCCCAAGCGTCGAAATGAACGTATATTTTTGTAAAAACAGGCAACACGTGCAGTTCGGCAAAGAGCACCTGGTTCCCGAGTATTTTCCAGGTTGCCGAGGAATGCTGCATGCCGTTTTTCAGCCAATCCAACTGCTCCCTGCCGAGCATCGGCCGGTCGGCGTTCAGTTTTTTGGATTTTTTGCTTTCTGCTTGTTTTGCCCGCGCGGCAAGGCGTTCGTCGAGCATGAACAGGTCGGCTACGCCGCCGAACGAAAACTGCCGGTACAAAGTAGCCCCCTCCCGTATCGGAAGCCATTCGTAGAAGGCTTTTGTAGCGGCTCCTTTGCGCAAGTTGAAATCGCCTTCGCCCGGCTGGTGATTCTCCGCGCCGTCAGCGTAGGCGTCGTTGGCAATTTCATGGTCGTCCCACACGCAAATAAAGGGATGCATTTGGTGGGCAGCCTGAAGGTCGGGGTCGAGGCGGTACTGGGCGTAGCGCGTACGGTAGTCCCGGAGCGTTATCAATTCGTTTTCAGGCAAATGGGTGCGGTGCAGGGAGGAGTCGCCGTAACTTCCGGGCGCATATTCGTATATGTAATCTCCCAAGTGAACGACGGCGTCGAGATCGTCAATTTCGGCAATCCGGGCAAAAGCGTTAAAGTATCCCGCCTCGTAGTTATTGCAGCTCACTACTGCCAGCCGCGCCTGTTCATTGGGCGAAGGGTAAAAACGGACGGCGTTGCTCGGTCCGCTCACACTTGCCAACATCGCCGGGGTTTGACGGAAGGCCCTGCCCGCGGTTTTTGTTCGTCCGACGGGCGATTTTTTCCCGAATGCCTCGAAACGATAATAATAATAAACGCCGGGTAAAAGGCCCTGCGCATCAATTTTTACAGTAAAATCGCGCTCCGCAGAAGTGACAGTTTCTCCGTTGCCTTCCAGGCGGGAAAAGTGTTCATCCAACGCTATTTCCCATTTCACCCGCACTTCCGCCTCGTTGTTCTCGGGCGTAACGCGGGTCCAAAGTATGACGGCATCAGGCAACGGGTCGCCGGAAGCAACACTGTGGCGGAAAGGCAAGGGCTGAGGCAATTCGATCACATCCTCGCCGGTATGTGGCGGAATCAAGGATTGCGCAACCGATGGATGAGTAACTGTAAGTAAAAAAATAGTCAAGGAAAGGGCAAATGTGCCAAAAAGCGGGTTTTGCATCGTTTGTTTATTGAAATCGGCGGAAGAAATGACCCGGCAGCAACAGGCTGCCTGAGTTTCTAAAATCAATGCAAAACGAGCGCTCGTTTGATGCGGCAAAGAAAACATCCCGGTAAAAAGCGGGTGTTTAGCAAAAGTTAAGAATTGATGAAATCTTGGCAGATAACTTAACCCCAAAACCTCAGGGCAAAACAACTTCGGCAAGGGGGTGTTTGTATTAATACTACTTTTACACGATAAATCAAATGCCTATCATCCCGACAAAAGGGAGGGAACTGGCCTAAAGTGGCAAAGTAGTATTAAGTGCTTTGTAAATTAAGTTTATTGGTGGTTCACCTGCTCGTTCAACCCCACCCCCATCCCCTCCCCCAAATGGGAGGGGGGGTTGTTCTCACGTTGCTCTTTGATTCCGATTATGGGCAGCCCCAAAGAAACACGGAATCAAGCCCCCCACCCAATTGGGGGGGGGGATGGGGGTGGGGTTGTACGA